>JBGTMK010000691.1:0-10177 GCA_041743605.1 Nostoc sp. | reverse complement strand
GCGGTTGTTCGATGCAGTGGCGGCGGCTATCGGTATTTATAGAGAAGAATGTAACTATGAAGGACAAGCTGCGATCGCAATGGAAGCTATAGTAGATATTAGCAGCTTAAATAATGATAAAGAAACGCTAATATATCCTTTTAGTTTTAGCTTTTCAGATAGTATTTATTGTATAGACCCGCGTCCCATGTGGCAAGCCTTGCTCGATGACTTGCAGCAACAGATTCCACAATCAGTTATAGCTGCTAAATTTCACAAAGGTTTAGCAAATGCGATTGTGGAAATGGTTAAGCATCTTTCTCAAGAAAATCGGATTTATCAAGTAGCCCTAACAGGAGGAGTATTTCAAAATTGTATATTGTTAGAGCAAGTTACCCAAGGATTACAAACATTGGGTATAAAAGTACTTACTCATAGCTTAGTTCCAGCTAATGATGGCGGGTTATCTCTAGGACAAGCAGTTATTGCAGCCGCACAATTAATACATGAGTGTTGATAGTTGACAAACTTTTCTTTAGAAATAATTTCTTCTGCGGTTAGTTTATCTCAACAAATAAAAAAATGTGTTTAGGAATTCCCGGACAAATTATAGAAATTACCAATGTTAACCATAAATTAGCGATAGTTGACATTGGTGGTGTTAAACGCGAGATAAATATTGCTTGTATCGTAGATGAACAACATCCCCCCGAAGCTTGTATTGGCGATTGGGTGCTAGTCCATGTTGGCTTTGCTATGAATCGAATTAACGAACAAGAAGCGGCGGAAACTTTACAACTATTCCAAGAATTAGCAGCAGCACAAGTAGGGAATAGGGAATAGGGAATAGGGAATAGGGAATAGAGTTGAAACTCTATTGGTATATGGCTTTATTCTGAAATTTTGTACCTCATTTACCTGCAATCTGCTGTAAATAATAGACCTTTTTTGTGTCATACAGAGGGGCAAAGGTGCAGAGAAAGAGTTTAAAAATCATACCTTTTTTTCTTTCTTATCTACGAGACGCTGCGCGTTCACGTAGTGTCTCACAGAGAAAGCAGTTCGTTAAAAAACTTTCTACCACAAAAGCGAAATTAACTGATACATAAAACTCACTACTCTTCACTTCCTATGAAATATGTTGACGAATTCCGCGAACCGGAAAAAGCTGAAGCGATACGCCACGAAATCGCCAAATTATGCCGCCAGCTAGAAAAACCTATCAAAATTATGGAAGTATGTGGCGGACATACCCACTCTATATTTAAATATGGTATCGAAGAAATTTTACCCCAAACCATTGAACTAATTCATGGCCCTGGTTGTCCAGTATGCGTGATGCCAAAGGGGAGATTAGATGATGCGATCGCAATCTCTCAAAATCATAACGTCATTTTTGCCACCTTTGGCGACGCCATGCGAGTTCCCGGTTCCAAAACCACTTTACTGCAAGCCAGGGCACAAGGCGCAGACATCCGTATGGTGTACTCTCCCTTAGATAGCCTGCAAATTGCCAGAGATAACCCCGACAAAGAAGTAGTCTTCTTCGCCTTAGGCTTTGAAACCACAGCCCCCAGCACCGCCTTCACCATTCTGCAAGCCGCAGCCGAAGAAATTCATAACTTTAGTATGTTTTCCAATCACGTCCTCGTGATTCCCGCCCTCAAAGCACTATTAGATAATCCCGACTTACAACTAGATGGATTTGTTGGCCCTGGTCATGTCAGTATGGTAATTGGCACCGACCCATACCAATTTATTTCCCAACAATATAATAAGCCAATAGTCGTCTCAGGATTTGAACCTTTAGATATTCTCCAATCAATTTGGATGCTGTTGCAACAACTAGTAGAAAATCGTTGCGAAGTCGAAAACCAATATAACCGAATTGTCGAAAAATCTGGAAATAGAGTAGCCCTGCAAGCCATAAACAAAGTTTTCGCCGTCCGAGATAGTTTTGATTGGCGTGGCTTAGGTGACATCCCTTATTCAGGATTACAAATTCAACCTGAATATGCCCAATTTGATGCCGAACTTAAATTTACCATTCCTAATCTCAAAGTAGCCGACCATAAAGCCTGTAAATGTGGAGAAATCCTTAAAGGAGTCTTAAAGCCTTGGGAGTGCAAAGTATTCGGTACAGCTTGCACACCAGAAACACCAATAGGTACTTGCATGGTATCTTCCGAAGGTGCTTGTGCAGCCTATTACAAATACGGGCGACTCTCCACCATCGCCAAAAGAACAATCGCCCAAAAACCAAAAATAACTCAAGAACCCCTCCCCGCCTGTGGCTTCTCCTCAGAATAATACTCAGCGTACCTCCGCGCTTTCCTTTGCGTTCCTTTGCGTTTAAAAAAATTTTAATATGAATTTCCCCCCCACCAACTCAATACAAAATCCCCTATTCCAAAAAATAGAAAAAGTCCGTCGTCGCCAAACTAAAGTACAAGACACTCATATAACTCTCGCACATGGCAGTGGTGGTAAAGCCATGCGTGATTTAATAGACGATATCTTTGTCAGCAATTTTGATAACCCAATTCTCTCACAACTAGAAGACCAAGCCAGCTTCAACTTAGCCCCTCTCCTCCAACAAGGAGACAGACTCGCATTTACAACAGATTCCTATGTTGTAGACCCGTTATTCTTTCCCGGTAGTGATATAGGAGAATTAGCCATCAACGGCACAGTTAATGATTTAGCTGTTAGCGGTGCTAAACCTTTATATCTAACTTGTAGCGTAATTTTAGAAGAAGGATTACCTGTAGAAACCCTGCGGCGTGTCGCAGCCAGCATGAAAGCAGCCGCAGAAAAAGCGGGTGTTCAAATTGTCACTGGTGACACAAAAGTTGTACATCGTGGTGCTGCCGATAAACTCTTTATTAATACTGCTGGTATTGGTATCATCCCGCGAGGAATTAGCATTTCCGCCCATAATATTAAACCTGGAGATGCCGTAATAATTAATGGTGAAATAGGCAATCATGGGACAGCAATTTTAATCGCCCGTGGCGAATTAGCCTTAGAAACTACTATTGAAAGTGACTGTCAGCCGTTACATAATTTAGTAGAAACTATTCTCCATGTATGTCCGCAAGTTCATGCTATGCGAGATGCTACACGCGGTGGTTTAGCTACAGTATTAAATGAATTTGCCCTCAGTTCCAATGTGGGCATTCGTCTCTATGAAAAATCCATACCAGTGCGAGAAGAAGTCAACGGAGTTTGTGAAATTCTCGGTTTAGACCCATTATATTTAGCTAATGAAGGTAAGTTAGTTGTGGTGGCTCCAAAAGAGAATGCTGACAAAATTTTAGCAGCGATGAAATTACATCCAGCAGGAAAAGATGCTTGTATTATTGGCGAAGTTATTACCTCAACCCCAGGTATTGTATTGTTAAAAACAGTTTTTGGGGCTGAAAGGATTGTTGATATGCTGGTAGGCGACCAATTGCCACGAATTTGTTAATATTTAATAGATTTTATCGTATGCACGAACTCGGAATCACCCAAAATATTGTGGCAATTGTGACTGAAAATGCCAAAGGCGCAAAAGTGCAGCGAGTTTTATTAGAAATTGGCAAACTTTCAGCCATTATGCCCGACGCTATCCGATTTTGTTTTGATATTTGCACTCAAGGTACAGTTTTAGAAGGGGCGATATTAGAGATTTTAGAAATTCCAGGCTTAGGGCGATGTTGCCAATGTGGTGCAGAAATTGATTTAGATAAACCATTTGGAATATGTAATTGCGGTAGCGTGCAATTAGATTTAATTACTGGTGAAGAACTGAAAATTAAAGAAATAGAAATAGAGGAATTATGTGTGTAACTTGCGGTTGTTCTGATGATGGCGAAGCGAAAATTACCAATTTAGAAACAGATGAAAGGGAACATAATCACCATCATCATACCCACACTCTACCAGATGGTACTGTCATCACTCATTCCCACAATCACGACACTCATATAGAAGCGCCTCAAATTCATGCCAAAATACACAACACAACGATATCCTTAGAACAGGATATATTAGCAAAGAATAACCTGCTAGCTGCCCAAAATCGCGGATGGTTTAAAGGTCGAAATATTCTCGCCTTAAATTTAATGAGTTCTCCGGGTTCAGGTAAAACAACTCTTTTAACGCGAACCATTAATGATTTAAAACATCAATTATCTATCAGTGTCATTGAAGGCGACCAAGAAACTGCTAACGATGCCAAAAAAATTAAAGAAACAGGTTCTAAAGTCATTCAAATAAATACCGGAACAGGCTGTCATTTAGATGCATCAATGATAGACAGGGGTTTACAACAACTGAATCCACCCCTGGACTCAATTGTGATGATTGAAAATGTGGGAAATTTGGTTTGTCCAGCCTTATTTGATTTAGGAGAACAGGCAAAAGTTGTGATTCTTTCCGTTACAGAGGGAGAAGATAAGCCGCTAAAATACCCGCATATATTCCGTGCTAGTGACGTAATGATTATCACTAAAATTGATTTATTGCCTTATGTAGATTTTGATGTGCAAAAGTGCATAGAATATGCTGTTGAAGTAAATCCCAAAATTAAGATTTTTCAGGTTTCTGCAACTACTGGTGTAGGGTTAGATAATTGGTATAAATGGGTTACTGAAAGTTTACTGTCTAAATACTGAAGCGATCGCACCTTCCCCAAAGCAAATCCTCACAACATTACAGGCAAGCAAAATGGGGCAATTCATTAATTGCCCCCGTTATGACTATTGTTTGCGTAAGTCCTGAATTAAATCTCGAAGGCACCTAACGCTTTGAGGACATCTTTTTGAGCGGTGGTGATTCCTGTTACGCCTGTAATATTAGTTCCTTGATAAGGTCTGTCAGGATTCAGTATTTTCAAGCATTCACCCGTTTGGGCATCCCAAATCTGAATAGTTCCGTTTTGGCTGCCGCTAGCGATCGCAATTTCTAATATGTCTGGGCTTTCATCGAGCTTGATTGAATCCCAAGCAGTTCAAAATGCTGCCTTAAATATCCAATCATTGACTCAAGCTTTTGACCTCTAAAAACTCAACACAAGTGAGTGAAAATATCTATGCAAAGGTCTTAGAAAAAATGGCAGGTAGAGGAAGCTTTTATATTCATCTTACGGCTGTTCCTCCTACACTATTAACTCAGTTTAATAACCTCTATCAGATAATTTCCCAATAACTTAATTTAACAGAACATCAACTAGAACATTCTTGCATAATTTTGCCTCATTTTAATAAAGAGAGAGTCCGCTTTATAGGAAAAATTCTGCATCTCTTTGCGCTTTCCTTGGCGTTTAAACTAAAACCTATCATTAAAAAATTGAGTTGCAAAATACCTCTGTGGGTTCATGAAAACTGTAGGTACTTTTTATAACATTTAAAATGCATACTTCCATTTTCCTATCTGTGCGTAAATCCTCATGGCTAAAGTTGAAGAATTGACACCGCAGCAACTCTCCGAAACAGACCTGAAACCACGAGGGAGAGTTTATCCGAGTCCTATCAGTTGGCGCGACCAGTTTTTGTACCAATTGGTATTAGATAGATTCAGTGACGACAATGAAAATCAAAGGGAACTTTTTGACCGTGCCAACCCTTCAAAATTCCAAGTTCAAGACAAAGCCAACTGGATGGCAGCAGGGACAAAGTTTGTTGGTGGTACTCTTAGGGGAGTTAAGAGTAAATTAGACTACTTGCAACGATTGGGAATAACAACCCTGTGGATTAATCCACCTTGGCGACAACATTCTGAGTTAGAAACTTATGATGGCGATCGCATCCAAGAATTTTTAGATGTTGACCCCCACTTTGGCACTCGTCAAGATTTAAGAGATTTGATTGATGCTGCCCACGATCGCAGGATGTATGTCATCCTCGATGTAACATACAACCAGAGTGCTGATAACTGGTTTCACAGAAATGACGTAATTGCAGCTATAGCCAGAGTTTATCAATATTGGATTGCTCTTTCTGACTGCGATGGTTTGCGGATAGATAGCCTTAAGCACGTTTCTCCAGAAGATTCCCGCAAATTCTGCACAGCTATCCGCGAGTATGCCGAATATATCGGTAAAGACAACTTTTTACTGACTGGGGAAATAACCTCCGGTAGTATGGCTGGTGCATACATAGACATTATTGCCCGCAATCTCAGTGCTGTATTAGATATCGCGCAGACTCCTAATGAATTGGCTGCATTTGCAAAAGGTTTAGTACATCCCAAGCAATTTTTCGATTTGTATAGCGAAAACAATCTCGCTGGAGAATACCGCCAAACTGGGATATATCATGTCTCCATCTTAGATGACGATGAAATGTCATCCCGTACTAACAAGCAGCGATTTGCTGCAAATAGTAATGTCCCTAATCTTTATGAGCAAGTTGCTCATGCTGTGGGTGTGCAATTAACTATGCCAGGAATTCCTGCTATTTATTATGGGACAGAACAGGCTTTTGATGGCAATGAAGGCTATCACGATTCCAGCATAGAAGGTGGCAGGTTTGCCGAAGATAGATATATTAAAGAAGCAATGTTTGGCGGTGCTTTTGGCGCATTTCAAACAGCAGACTGTCATTTCTTCGATATCGACCATCCTACCTATTTGCGGATAGCTGCGATCGCCCGTATCCGCAATAGTCACGATAAAATTGGTAAAGCATTGCGCCGTGGTCATCACTACCTGCGCGAAACATCCTTTTATAACTCCCCCTTTTCGATTCCCGGACAAGGCGAATTAGTTGCTTGGTCACAGACTTTATTTGACACAGAAGTGTTGATGGTACTGAACACCAACGGCTTAGAAAATCGCGGTGCAGAAGTGACAGTAGATACTTATATGCATCCTCAAGATTCGACCATGACCTTTTTATACAAAAGCGATTGGAGTGATGCCGATTTACGCAATCCACGACAGCACCAAACTGTAGCTGTAGAACATCATAACGACCGTCGCGCAACTGTGCGAATTGATTTGCCTCCTTCAGGCATGGCAATTTTGGCGTAAGCTAACACCAGCATTTGGGCAAAGCTTTGGTTTTACCAAAATGCTTTGCCCCTGCAATTAATAAATATCTACATTCTAATTTTCATCGAAATTTTCGCAATGATTTATGTCCTTCTTGTAGACAATTTGTAGGCAAATCATTGCCACTCACTTTACAGCAGTTTTCATCTATTTGAACCACATCTGTAGTAGGGGCACAGCAATGCTCATTGGTGTCAACTCAAGCCAAAAATAACGTACTGATTAGGTGTTGTTCACCCGCCAGGGAATATAATTAAGAGACTAATTGCTCAAGTCTACTGAAGTAGACTGAAAATTTTCGCGCTATGAAGTCCTCTTCAGAGGACTTTAGCTATGAGACAGGGATTTACAATCCCTGGCAGACGTGAGGTTTCGCGTTAAGTTGACACGCATGAGCATTGCTGTGCCCCTACTGTATGGTCTATTTACCTGAAAATAGCTGTAAAGTCAAAACATGACAAACATAGATAGTTATGACTACTAAATACCTCTAAAGATTCATGAAAAACGGGATAAATATATTTCAAAATTGAAGACTCAGATTTAAATTAGCCAAATTATATCTCCAAGTAGATAATCACTATGGAAAATATAATTACTTACAACAACGATAAAGGACTCCTTGCTTACATTCAATTTCTAGCATCTAGTGTCCAAAAAATTGGAGATGGTAATACTGATAGAGTATTTGACTTCGAGGACGCACTCGACCAAACAGAAATGGCACAGCTAGCTGTTGATGAATTAAAAAAAATCCCTGAAGTCAATGCTTTGTTTACAGAACGCTGGCTACCGGCTCCTTTCAATTTAGATGATTTAGCCAAACTCCCAGAAGGAACACTAGGTCAGGTTTATGCCAAAGAAATGAAAGCTAGAGGATTCGATCCCTACTTTTACAAAAAAGTTCCTGTTGTTGATGACATTTCCTATCTCAAAATGCTTTGGAGATCCACCCATGACATATATCATGTAGTTGCTGGATTTGACACAAATGGAATTGGTGAAATTGGTCTCCAAGCTTTTTTCTTAGCTCAGACTCCAATTCCCATCAATATCATGCTTTTGAGTTTTGGCATGGTGATGATTAGCCTTTATCAACCTACTAATTTGAAAGCTTTAATGACAGAAATATCTCGTGGCTACAAGTTGGGTTCTCACACTCCAGGCAAGTTTATCGCGCAAAAATGGGATCAACTTTGGGATGTACAAGTTAGCGAAATTCGTGACCATCTGGGAGTATATTCTACTCCGTAAAACTGCTAATTTAAGAGCAGATTTGTTGAAGAAGAATTCATTCTGAATTCTATTCGAGAAAAATTGCAACACCCTGCACTTTAGGAGTACAGGGTGTAAGACAGCTATATTTTGTGTGATTCCCAGTTTCTATTTACCTCAAAGCCAATCTCGATAAGCTGATATTTCATTTACGCTGATTTCAAATGGCATTCCCTTGCCAAATGGCGGATAAACGCGGATTTTACCATTGCTAGCAAACCGCTCTAACCTATTACCCAACTGGGCAATATTGCTGACAATATGCCAATAAGATACTAAGTCAGGGCAATCAATAATTAATGTGAGGATGCTAGCATTTGTTGTGAGATACCACTGACAATTAGACAATAGGACTCGCGTAATGCGATCGCAAGCTAGAAAAAAGCATCTGCCAGCAGACTGTTCTAGCTCCATTTGCAGCATTCCATCCTGTTTCGTTACCTCAGATGGAGGTAAATCATCGGGAGGAAGCAAGTATAGTTTAGAAGACATAATTTCGCACCTCTTGGTTGTAGCGCGTCAAACTGTCCAGGTTTTTTTGCAAATCCGCAGACGAGGGTTTGAGTGCTAGCGTACCTAAATCT
Organism: Nostoc sp.; assembly: GCA_041743605.1. Classification (GTDB taxonomy): domain Bacteria; phylum Cyanobacteriota; class Cyanobacteriia; order Cyanobacteriales; family Nostocaceae; genus Nostoc. The sequence continues at coordinate 1,300 of JBGTMK010000691.1, read as the reverse complement.
AATTCGTCCTGAAATTTCTTGATTTTGTCTCGACAAGTCTCCACATCACCGATAATTGAATTCTCAATCAAATAATCTTCGTCGAAACAAATATTTGTGCGATCAAATGGTTTTTGGTTGGGATTCGCACTATTCTGCAATACTTGAGCCGTATTAGCTTTCATTTTCTGGCTAAATTGGCGAACGAAAGGTAACGCCTCACTCACAGCCTCATCAAATGTTTTGCCAACAAAAAAGAAGCGTGCCAGCACCAAGTTTTCCGCACCACTAGAATTTAAGGCTCGATATTTAGCAACAGTATCCTTCAATCTCTCTAGGGAAAATGGCGGCCCACCCATCAAGCTGAAGGAATGTTTAGCGGCAAACTCGATACCATCATCACCGCCAGTGGCAATATAGACTGGTATTTGACTCTGCAATGGTTTTGGGTAAATTGTCAGGCGATCGCACTGATAATACTTGCCATTAAATGATACATCAGTTTCATATAACAGCTTGTGAATCAGTGCGATCGCTTCTAGCATCTTGGGACGGGCTTCACTGGGGAGTGTCGCAAAATGCTTGTTTTGTTGGGGAAAGGGGCCGCCTTTGGCAACTCCAAACAATAATCGTCCATTGCACAAGTTATCCAAGGTAGCAATATCTTCCGCTACCCGAATCGGGTTATGGAATGGCAGCAACACCGCCGCCGTCCCTAATTGGATAGTTGAAGTCAATCCCGCCAAGTGTGCCATTAACAGCAACATAGACGGGCTGAGATTGGATTCACTAAAATGATGCTCACTCACCCACGCTTCCTCAAAACCTAAGCTTTCAGCCTGTTTTACCAGCGCTACTTGCTCAAACATCGCACGATGAGCATCTTGGTGAAAATTATCGTAATTGCAGAAAATTCCAGTTTTCATTACTTGCGTTAATACTTTGTACTCACCGTAGGTGCTGGCTATTCTGGTTTGTAGTAAGCACTTTAGTGCTTAAATATTTAAGGACTAAAGTGCTTACTACAAACACATTTCCCCTCTTAATTAATGCGATGAATTACTAATTTGCAACCCACTGCAACTCCAACCATAGGCGTGGGTTGTTCTCTTTTACCTTCGACATCGGATCGCGCAACAATCGCTTGGCATTCATGCAGACAACCTGGATTAAACCCATATTGTCTGCTACTTCTCTGAGTATTTCTTTTTGAGCTTGCACACAGGAAATCATTTCGTCAGAGCAATAAATTCCTATATATTGCAAACGTCTGGCAGGTCGTCCCCAAAAACAGGTGATGACTTTCACATAACACCCATCC
>JBGTMK010000690.1:0-7275 GCA_041743605.1 Nostoc sp. | reverse complement strand
AACGGGATGTCATGTTTGGGACATGTCTGCTGCATCCATGTATCTTACATATCTCCAAAAAATACGTATCAGCCCAAGTTTTACAAGGATTGTAGATTCATTTTTGGAGATATCTATAGTATAGTCTATAGTTCTAATTCGGTCAAGTCCAATGGCACTAATAAAAGCTTTAAGCCATCCAGAATAAGATTACAGCCAAATGACACGCTTGTAACACTAATTCGCGTGTGCGATCGCTCTTGATTGGGAAATAAGGATCTTGAAAATTTGCTACTCCTAAATCGTTAAAAGCCAAATCTCCATTTTCGCCAACTCCGAGACAGCACAAGTCAATTGGTTGTGCTTGCAGTAGTTTAGTGTAGCGATAAGCTGTTGCGCGTATAACTTGCACTTTTTATGGTTTGGAACCCTTGTTGCAACAGGAAAACTCTGGAAAATTAAAGACACAACAGCTTATCGAGTTGATGATGTATCAAAAAAAGTCTTACATCAGGTCATGTAAATTGTTTTTTTATGGCTTGTGAGAAATCCGGGTTTTGTTCAACTCACTGTAATAACTGTTCCTACACTCTCATTGGCCAATCTATCCACCGCACACACGGCATAGCTTCCTGCTTGTTGGACGGTAGCGAAGGTTGTGCCAGCAGACAAAATTCGCTGAATTATCCAAGTATCGCCACTCAGCCGATAAAGTGTCCAAGAACGAACTGGCTGATTATCACCAGGCTGCCAACTCAGTTTGCGGTTATTCACTTGTAATCCAATGGGTGGAGGGGGTGGTGTTGTATCCTGCCAAGGTAAAGTTGGCGGTAACGCAGGTTTGTTATAAAGCAGACTTTGGAATTTATCAGCAATGCCCTGACTATTTTCCGTCAAAACACCGAGATTAAAGAAGATATTCCCTAATGACAACTGTGCAGCTTGGCTGCGACTAATTATCACCTGCTTTTCAATCTCAGCACTCTCTCGACTCTTGTTGCTTGGTTCTGTCAAATTGTTCCCAGCGTAAACGTGTCTTTGCTTTGTGTTTATCTGTGTCCACCACTTTAGCAACGCAGAATAACTTTGTTGTGGTTGGTCTGTGCGCCAATATAATTGAGGAGCAATATAATCAATCCAGCCTTCTTCTAACCATTTCTTAGCGTCGGCATACAGCACATTGTAAGCATCCAAGCCAGTGATACCAGCGGGTTGTCCGGGGCGATAAATTCCAAAGGGACTAATACCAAATTTTACGTCGGGTTTGGTTACTTTAATTCCCTGCCAGAGGCGCTGTACCATTTTGTTAACATTGTCCCGTCGCCAGTCGCCAAGGCTGAGTGTACCACCGGCTGCTTTATATGCAGCGTAGGTTTTGTCATCGGGAAAAGACTGTCCTTCGATGGGATATGGATAGAAATAATCGTCTAAGTGAATGCCATCAACATCGTAACGCTTCACTACATCGAGAATTACGTTGTATGCTCTATCCTGAACTATTTTCAGTCCTGGATCCATCCAGCGTTGAGTTTTCCACAAATAAACGCTTTCTGGATTGGTAGCTGCTAAGTGGGGACGGACTGTTTTGGCTAGGTTGGTAGAAGTGCTAGCGCGGTAGGGATTGAACCAAGCATGAACTTCAATATTGCGTTTGTGACATTCTGCGATCGCAAACGCTAAAGGATCATAAAATGGTTCTGGTGCTTTCCCCTGAGTTCCGGTAAGCCAAGCACTCCAAGGCTCTAATTGAGATTCATATAAAGCGTCTCCTTCCGGTCGCACCTGGAAAATCAGGGCATTGAAGTTCAGCGCTTGTAATTTAATAGTAATTTCGGTGAGTTCAGCTTTTTGTTGGGCAACAGTAAGTCCGGCTTTGGAAGGCCAATCACCATTCCATACAGATACTAACCATGCCCCCCGGAACTCCCGGCTATGATTTACTCTAACGCTACCGATAGGTGTGGGGGTTGGCGTTGGCGTAGGTATCGGTGTGGGAGTTGGTGTTGGTGTGGGGGTTGGTGTTGGCGTTGGTGTCGGTGTGGTTATTGGCGGCTGCACTAAATAACTAGAAGCAATTTTTTCTGCCTGACTTAAATACACCAAAGCTTGATAAATAATCACTGCCACATCTGCACGGGTGGCTGCGATATTGGGACTGAGTAATTTCAGATTAGGGAAACTAACCACTAATCCGGCACTAGTGGCAATAGCTACGTGATTTCTGCCATAGCTAGGAATCTGAACAGAATCTTGATAAATTTGTGGAAGTGCTGAGAGGAGGTCAGGTCTTACCTTGGTGGCAATTTCTAAACCTGCTACCAATGAAACGAATACTTCTACTCTAGTGATTCGGTTATCAGGACGGTAACTTTTATCAGGAAAACCGCTAATAAATGCTTTTTCGTAAGCTGTTTGAATGGCGGCTGCTGCCCAATAACTAGTGGGTACATCAACAAAAGGGACATACTGCCGCTTCTTAGTAATTGTGGGAAATGCCTTGGCGATGATGGCGGCAAATTCAGCGCGGGTGAGTGAGTTATCGGGGCGATAGGTGCCATTAGGCAACCCACTGACAATACCACGTTGGGCTAAGGCTGTAATAAATAAGCGTGCCCAATGGTTTTGAATATCTGAGAAGGGAGTAGCAATAGATACCATTGTTGAAAAGCAGCTAGCTGGCCTGGATTTTGATTTCCTTAGTTAATTTAGCAATAGGAAGGCGATCGCTGCTGCAATCTCTTGTAAACTTTGACTATTGAAGTTTGGGATAGGGCATTGAAAACAGGCAGAGGGGCAGGGGGAAGAGTGCAGAGGAGAGAAATTTTTCCCCAGTTTTGTAAATCCGGCGAAAATCAAAATCACTGCAATCCAAGTCTCGGCGAATATCGTTGAGATATTAGGCATTGCGATCGCAATAACCCCCACAATACTCAAGAGAACACCAGTTATCAGCGCTCCATTAACATTCTTGCTTGTTAATATCTCTAGAAATGTTGGTTGTCATATAAAGTTTTCCCTAACTCTACAATTACGTTAGGGAATTTCTCAGTCACAGGATACAACCCTAAGATAGACTCATAGGTATTAAATTTCAGCAGTAACTAGACCTCAGAAAATTTCTGCAATATTGCTAAAGATTTTTGGAAATAGTGTATCAAGCCTTTTTATTAGGGAAAGGTGCATGAGATAGTATCGTTTAAATTTTGTTCAGTTCTTACAATCTAATATCATGTTCGGATAAATACTTGTGATTGCTTCGCTTCGCTCATAATGACGTTTTATAAGTGATCAAGCGAACATAATACTAAGTACCAGAAAGATAAATGCTAGAAATTACATGATGAGGCAATCATCGGTGTAAAAAAGTTGGTTAAAACCAGAGGAAGATAAAGGATCGCAACTATTTAAAGAAGCAGACTTAGTTTAAGTTTTAGATTTTCAGATTTTGAGCACCTTGAGTGACTTTAGCAGAGTCAATGCGATCGCCTTGCTGAATTTTGTTAACTATATCCAAGCCTTGAGTGACATTACCAAACACAGCGTAGTTCCCATCTAAAAACGCCACATCCGCTAAAGCAAAGAAAAATTGGGCAGAAGCAGAATCTGGTGATTGCGATCGTGCCATCGCTACTGCACCCTGCTTATGGGGCAATATGACGGGTTGAGCAGTAGCATCAAATGGTTTATTGTAAATGGGAGTATCTGAACCCTTTGGCTTAATTTCCAAAGGTATATAACGAGCATTTCCCGTTTTTGGGTCAATATAGCTACCAGTTCCTAGTCTATCTGCTGGAACTTTCGGGTCTTTGCCTTGGGGATCGCCACCTTGAACTATAAAAGGTTGGGGTTCACGGACAACTCGATGGAAAGGTAAACCATCGTATACACCCTTTTGTACCAAATCTACGAAATTGCCAGCTGTAATGGGGGCATCAGTGCCGTCTACTTCAATAGTAATTGGTGAGCCTTTAACCGTGAGTACGACAGTAGCCTTCCCTTCAAGTCGTGGTAAATCGCTTATTCCCGGAATACTTGCATTAGTGGTTTTGGGAACCTTAGTTGAATTAGTTGTAGATGGGCTATTAGTGAAAGCAGAAGCTGTTTGACTAGAATTCTCCTCAGTGTTCTGAGGGGTTTGAGTTAGTGGAGGAATATGTAGGCTTGAGTAGATTCCAACTGTTAAACTCACAGCAAGAATAATACCACCAACTACCATCAAAGGACGAAAATTTATCCTAGCAGCAGTAGGAACAGAGATTTTTTGATTATTTACTGCCGTTTGAGAGTTACTTGACCTCTGATCTACTTCTTTGCCATACTTCTGCTTGGGATCACTAGGCGGAACTTTTGCTAACCGAATTGTATAACCTTCTTTGCCAGGATGAATCTCCGGCTTCATCGTTGGCTGTATTTCACTGACTTTCCCGCTAGCATACTCATGCAATTCGCCAATTGACACAAACCCATCTTCATCTAGATCTGCTGCGCCTGTTGTTATTCCCTCGATCAAATATTGGGTGTAAATTGAGAGGTCTGATCCTTCTTGCTCAAAAGAATATTGAGTTGAACTGGATGAAGTGAGAACAGCATGTCCTTCTCCTCCTAATTGCTCACGGATATTTACAGTACCGTTATCCTTGGCTAATAAACCTTTAGCAAAAGCACCACTAAAGCAACTGTCTAAAATGACTACTTGTCGCTTAGAACGGCTGCGGCTCATGCTTTCATGTACAACACTGGCTGCTACCGCCGATGAGCGAATTAAATCTCCTCTTGGAGTTTTGCGTGTGCTGCTGGTTGCTAAAAACAATCTGCCAGTGTCGTCTCTAATGCCATGACCGGAGAAAAAGAGAACTAACAGATCATCTTTTTCACGATGTGCAAATAGATTTTCTATAGCTTCCTCCATATCTTGGCGCTGAGGATTTTTTAGCACTATAGTCTCAGTAAACCCGCCTATTTCTGGGTGCAACAACACTTTCTGCATCGCTTCAACATCTCTTACAGCAGCAGGTAGCGGGTTTAAGTTAGGTTCAAGTTCATATTTACTCACCCCAATCAGCAATGCGAATTTAGCCATTTGAAATACTCTATCCTGCTACGAATTTCTGTGCTGCTTCAATTGCGGCTTCTAACTCTTGCCGACTGCTGGCTTTGACTTTGAGTTTCTTGGCATTGGCCTCAATTTCTAGTTCAATAGTTTTGTTCGCAAGGCGACGGTAATCTGGACGTTGGATGTACTCGCCATTTTCAACCTCTAATTGTGGTTAATGCTTAAATTATCACAAGGATCTTATACAATCCAACTAGTAATAATTCCGGTCTGGATTGTTGTAAATACAAATTTTGCCAAGATGCATAACACGGTATAAATAGGAAGCGAATTACAAAGTAAAAATAGATACCATTGTTCATTGCAGCTAGCTGCCCTAGATTTTGGTTTCCTTAGTTAATTTAGCAATATTGAGAGCGATCGCTGCTGCAATGTCTCCCCCTTGAACTCCTCATTCCCCATCAACTAAGTAGTATTTGCAGCTTCGTCAATCACTCTTTTGAATTTCCGAAAATATTAAATTTAATGGAAGATTTAAAATATCAGCAGGGGTGTACGCTACCTAGTAGTCTGTCAAGTTTGATGGTGATAGGTTCGTAGTTTGCGCTTTAACGCTAAAGCACAACTACGAACAATCCACCCCTCGATTATTTCTTGACAGACCAGTAAATGGGAATGCGTTAATAGAGGACTCAGCCAATGGGATATGTAATTGCTACTGCAAATATGAAAGGTGGCGTTGGTAAAACCACTCTCACGGTCAACTTAGCTACCTGTTTAGCTAAAAATCATGGCAAACGGGTGCTTGTCCTTGATTTAGACAGCCAAATTAGTGCCACACTCAGTTTGATGTCACCTTTAGATTTTGCCAAGCGCCGTAAACAAAGTAAAACATTTAGGTATCTAATAGACGAAGTTATCAATCCAGATCCACAAGCAAAACTCACCATTCAAGATATCGTTCAATCCCAAGTTTGTAATCTTCCAGGACTGGACTTATTACCGGGAGATATCGATTTATATGATGAATTTGTTGTTTCAGAAATGCTACATAAACAAGCAACTGCTTTGGGTGAACAAGACTTTGAAGCAATTTGGAATCGCTTTGAAAGGGTCTTAATTAATAACATCTTAAAACCAATTCGCCAAGAATATGATTTTATCCTTCTCGATTGTGCCCCTGGCTATAATCTATTGACTCGTAGCGCTTTAGCAGCCAGCGATTTCTACATACTTCCTGCTAAACCAGAACCATTATCTGTAGTAGGTATTCAACTGCTAGAAAGACGGATTGCCCAATTAAAAGACAGCCACGGACATGAAACCAAGATAGATATAAAAATGCTGGGAATTGTATTTAGTATGTCCAGTGCTAACCTTCTCACTGGCAGATACTATAAACAAGTAATGCATCGCGTTGTTGAAGATTTTGGTGTAGAAAAAATTTGTAAAGTACAAATTCCAGTTGATGTCAATGTTGCTAAGGCTGTTGATAGTTTTATGCCCGCCGTTTTAAATGCTCCGCAATCAGCAGGTTCAAAAGCTTTCTTTCAGTTAACTCAGGAGTTGTTGCAAAAACTATAGCCCTATTTAATCATTCATGAACAACACGATTTCCGACCTATTTAATAAGTCGGAAATCTGAACCTTTCGATTTTAATCAAGGTCTGAATAAAACAGGAGTCAGAATTCAGAATGGGCTACGCCCCGCTGCGCTAACAGAATTCAGAATACTCTACCCATAAAGGGATGAGTTTGAAGGCGAGAATATTTTAATTTTTTCGCGCCACTTGCGAGCAAGGTTTTAAACCAATATTCATTACCCAGTCGGACTCAATTCAATTCTGAATTCTGACTCCTGAGTTCTGAGTTCTTCTTATAAAGAGAATTTATACTGGCTTCGTGAGAAGCAAGCTACATGGGGTCAATCTCAAATCTCAAATTTAAAATCCCAAATTCAGTAATAACTAAGTTGTTTTTTTCTAAAGTTCAGCAGTTATACGGAAGCTATAAGCAGCGAGATTCAGCTATTGAGTGAAAGGGTCAGTAAATCTCACTAATATCATAATGGTTAGTAACGATTCTGCACGGGCGGAGAAAAATCAGCACTTGCTAATGCGCCTACCACGGACTCTGAGTTATCTCGAAACCTGGGGCTTTGGGTTAACAGGTCATGTTGGATGGATTGGTACTGCGCCCATTATTCATGCAGCGTTAGGGCCTAAAGCTATCTTAGTTTGGTT
>JBGTMK010000689.1:0-7632 GCA_041743605.1 Nostoc sp. | reverse complement strand
TATGAATTCTAATCCCTTCGTCTGCTACACTGCCCCTAGCTCCTGGTAATTTCTCCGTTTCTTCTACAAGAGCAGGGTTGAAAGTTTTACCCAATTCTCCTAATAACTGCGCTGTTTGTATAGCAGTACCACTGGGAGCATCAGCTTTTTGGTTGTGATGCAGTTCGATAATTTCTACATGGTCAAAATATTTGGAGGCTGCGATCGCAGCTTGTTGCAACAGTACCATCCCAATGGAAAAATTAGGAATAATTAGACAACCTGTGCTAGCTTTGTCGGCAAAATCTGCCAAGTCTTGAATTTGTTCTGGACTTAACCCAGTGGTGCCAACTACAGGACGAATACCGTAAGCGATCGCACTGCGAATATTGTCATAAACTGAATCGGGATGGGTAAAGTCTACAATCACCCCTGGAGGAGACTGTCTGTCGCCAGCCACATACCCCAACATCGGTTCTAATTGATTAGTTATCGGAACTTCCAGCGGTTCGCTTAAACCCGCCAATTCCCCAGCATCTTTATCTTGATGTTCCAAACTGTGGTCAATTGCACCCACTAGGTTTAAGTCAGGTGCTTGCGCCACCGCCTTAATTACCTCACGACCCATTTTGCCAGCAGCACCGTTGACAATAACCGGGATAGGAGCTTGATTTGTCATAAATCGAGAAATACTTTTTGAGTCAACAAAGGAATTGTAAAGACTTTCGCGATCTAGTAGCTAGCTTCTCAAATCTCTGGCTTAATTCCGACAACCCTGATTTGTGCAGCTAATTACTTATTTTTTCTACTCCCCAAAAGAGCGATTCTCATTTTCATCCCACTATCTTAGCCAATAACCCATTTTATTTTCCGCTCATGCTGTTTTGATAAGTATTGCTTATAATTACTCTCAGCCTTAATTTGTCAAGTCTAGTTGACTATTTGTAATATTATGGTTATATTTATTTACATAACTTAGGAAAACCCAAAAACAAGCTGCATAGCTAAAATTGCATCTTAATCTACTACCTATGTAGTTTTAGTTACGTTGGGTGTTAACTAAGAAAAACAGACTTCGGTATTGTAATATCCCATCGACATTTGGACTTCTCCTATATACCTCGGCTATTAAGTCGGGGTTTTTTGTATTCTCGATTAGCCGCTAATTGCTTTTACTTTTGTATTGATTCGGAATTATTCTTCAAGGAAACTTCCGCTCTCGCACTTCCACAGCGTAGTCTTGCACAGCTTTGGTAATCGTCTCGCGCAAATTTGTGTAAACTTTGGCGAATGGTGGATGTTTCTCTGCAAGTCCGAGGACATCAGAGGTAACTAAAACTTGTCCATCGCAGTGAATTCCCGCACCGATACCAATTGTGGGAATACTTAATTTTTGTGAAATCTGCATTGCCAAATCTGCGGGTATATGCTCTAACACTAGAGAAAATACACCCGCTTGTTCGAGAGCGATCGCTTCTTGTAAAATTCTCTCACTTGCTTCTTGAGTTTTCCCTTGTTGTCGCAAACCCAGTTGATGTACTGATTGTGGTGTCAAACCCACATGACCCATTACCGGAATTCCAGCTTGTACTAAACGAGCCACTGTTTCTGCGATCGCGGGATAACCACCCTCCAATTTTACCGCTTGAGCGCCCGTTTCCTTCAGCACTCGCCCAGCTGAATGCATCGCTTGTTGGAGACTTTCTTGATACGTCAAAAATGGTAAATCTACAACTATTAATGCCCGTTTAACCCCACGGCGCACTGATTTAGCATGATATATGATTTCATCCAAAGTGATTGGCAGTGTTGTTTCATACCCTAGAACTACTGCCATAGAATCACCCACGAGGATTAAGTCTACACCAGCTGCGTCGAGGAGTTGAGCGATCGTATAATCCCAGGCGGTCAACGCCACAATTGAACGTCCTTGTTGTTTCCATTGAATTAATTGCTGGGTAGTGATTGCCATTTTTTGAGTGCTGAGTAGTGAGTGCTGAGTTAGAAGTTAAAAGTTAGGAGTGAAGAGTTTTGAATTTAAAAAATTTTTAACTCCTAACTCATAACTCTTAACTAATCATTTAACGGCGCGACTGAAAGCAATATGAGGTTTTGCACTATCCGTTTTGGGCATTAACCAAGCTAGACCTTCACTAGTGCCAATCCATAATTTATTGGCAATGTCAGGTGCAAGGGCAAGAACCCGACTAGAAGGAAGTCCAGCAACTTCTGCGTCTAACACAGCTCCTGTATTTGGATTTAATCGTAACAAACCATTGTTAGTCCCGACCCAGACACTACCATCCTTAGCAAAACGTACTGCTGTCACGTCACGCCCACGCAGCCGAGTTACAGACCGCAAAACTGCACCAGTTTTTGGGTTAATAACTAGCAAATTATTTGGCATTCCGGCCCAAATTAATCCTTCTGGACTAATAGCCAAAGCTTGTACGGTAGTTCCCGGTAAATCGGCAATCCGCTTCATAATCGCAGCACTAGCAGTATTTACCCGCACTAATCCATCAAGAGTGCCAACCCACAGTTGACCTTCAGCATCTAAAGTCAGAGTGTTGGCGCTGACACCAGGCAGATTTTTTAATGTGGTCATAATCAAGCCTTCGTCGGGACTAATTAAAGCTAAACCGCTATCGGTTCCAGTCCACAAATAACCCCGTTTGTCAATCAACAGCGACAACACACGTTTAGAAGGCAAAAATAAATTCTGTGCGGTAATTTTGCTAGTGCGGGGGTCAACTCGGAACAGTCCCTCATAACTTCCCACCCACAAGCGTCCTACTTTGTCTTGAGCTAAAGCACCAATGGCAACATTCGGTAAACTAACACGAGAAATAATCTTGCCCGTTTTAGGATCAATCCGCGATAGTCCCCGCCAAGAACCTACCCAAAGATTGCCTGTAACATCTCCCAGTAAGTTACCAACACGATAATCAGTTTCTGGCGAATTTTCTTGCACTCCCCGCTCATCGGGTAAGGGTTCTACTCGCGGTGGCGGTGGGGAAGCTGGGTAAGCTGGGGTTAAATCAGATGAATTAACATCAGGGGTTTTTTGTGCCCATCCCATACTTGGCAAAGCTATCAACCCCAGGAGGATAGAAGTAATCAATAAACTATTACGATTGCAAAACAATACCACGGTGACATTCCCTTTGGAGACAGTGCCCATAGCCGTTACCTAAACTGGCTTTGGGTTAACTCCAGTGTTCCCCTAGCTGGGATTTTTTAAACATTGGGGATTGGGGAATAGGGACTGGGGACTGGGTATTGGGTAATAAGAAAGTATTCCTAATGAATAAAAATTAAATAACATACGCGATGTGCGACTTATTCTTGAAACCCCACTTCCATTCCTCTCCCCGAAAGGTCGAGAGGCTTTGATTTTTGCTCCCCTTCCCTACAAGGGAAAGGGTTGGGGGTTAGGTCTGAGAGAAAGTCGCACACGGCGTTAACATACAATTTATGAAGAAGGGGAAAGGGGAAGGGGGAAAGGTAAAAACCTCGCCCGAAGTAAAGCGAAATAATCCAAATTTTATGGGGAAGGTAAAAACCTCGCCCGCAAGTGGCGCGACAATCATCATCCCTTTCCCCTTTCCCCTTTCCCCTTTAACCTTTTCCCTTTTATGTCCCTGGTTTCCCTCACCCTCAATCCCTCTCCTTATTCAATCCACGTTTCTAAATATTTATTTCCTAGTCCCCAGTCCCCGAACACCATTGATGACACCTTGTAAAGTATTTGTAACAAAATGTTTAAATCTTTATGTAATAACAAAATTAAATAGATAAGTTAAAAACTTTCAAAGAATAACTTATCGAATTCTTGATATATTGTGAAACAAGTTACAAATTACGTGGTGTGCAATTCTTTTATCTTTCGCTCACCACTCTGCTAAATCTGTGTCAAGTAAATTCTTTTCTGGTATCTTTTCCATTAAGGGGTAAAGATATAGGGAGTGTAAAGTCGGGAATGTGTGCCAGCCAGCCCAATCCTCTGAATATCCCAGTGTATGGGGGAATTATCTGAATACTACCCGCAAAAATGCGGAAGTTTTGGTGAAATTGAGAAGGTTTAGTTGAGTGCGAGAAAGAGGTAAAAAAATTTTGATTTTTAGCAAGAGGGAACAGTAGAAGCGCTAGGTCGTGTACCCCTAGAAGGGGAGAACACTGGTGAGGAGGGCTACCACCGCTACCAAAGTGTCCGCCGCAAAAAAACTGCTAATCTCTGCCAAAGACAACTCTTAACAAAATGTTTTCCCGATCTTCTCCTCGCTCAAGGGGGCAAGAGCGGGGTGAGAGGAAGTTGCACGAAACGTGATTTGATAATTAAAAAGAGTGATTTCAGGGAAGGATAAAATATGTCTTACGCTCAAACGAAGACTCAGAGCAAATCTGGGTATAAAGCCGGGGTTCAAGATTACAGACTAACTTATTACACACCGGATTACACACCAAAAGATACCGATCTTCTAGCTGCGTTCCGTATGACACCCCAGCCTGGTGTTCCTCCCGAAGAAGCAGGTGCGGCTGTAGCGGCTGAATCTTCCACAGGTACTTGGACAACTGTGTGGACAGATTTGCTCACCGACCTCGATCGCTACAAAGGTCGTTGCTATGACATCGAACCAGTTCCCGGCGAAGACAACCAGTACATTTGTTACGTTGCCTATCCTTTGGACTTGTTTGAAGAAGGTTCTGTAACCAACGTATTGACCTCAATTGTTGGTAACGTCTGTGGTTTCAAAGCTCTGCGGGCACTACGTCTAGAAGACATCCGTTTCCCAGTAGCTTACATCAAGACCTTCCAAGGGCCTCCTCACGGTATCCAAGTTGAGCGCGACAAGTTAAACAAATACGGTCGTCCTTTACTGGGTTGTACCATTAAGCCCAAATTGGGTCTTTCCGCTAAGAACTACGGACGCGCTGTATACGAGTGCTTACGCGGTGGTTTGGACTTCACCAAAGACGACGAAAACATCAACTCCGCACCATTCCAAAGATGGCGCGATCGCTTCTTGTTCGTTTCTGAAGCTATTGCCAAAGCCCAAGCTGAAACCGGTGAAATCAAAGGTCACTACCTCAACGTCACCGCCCCCACTTGTGAGCAAATGTTGCAACGGGCTGAGTACGCTAAAGAACTCAAGCAGCCCATCATCATGCATGACTACCTCACCGCAGGTTTCACCGCCAACACCACATTGGCTCGTTGGTGCCGCGACAATGGTATCTTGCTACACATTCACCGTGCTATGCACGCTGTAATTGACCGTCAAAAGAACCACGGTATCCACTTCCGTGTATTGGCTAAAGCCCTACGTTTGTCTGGTGGTGATCACATCCACACTGGTACAGTAGTTGGTAAGTTGGAAGGTGAACGCGGCATCACAATGGGCTTCGTTGACCTATTGCGTGAAAACTACATTGAGCAAGACAAGTCTCGTGGTATCTACTTTACCCAAGACTGGGCTTCTCTACCTGGTGTAATGGCAGTTGCTTCTGGTGGTATCCACGTATGGCACATGCCCGCGCTGGTAGAAATCTTTGGTGATGACTCCGTACTACAATTCGGTGGTGGTACACTCGGACACCCTTGGGGTAACGCTCCTGGTGCAACCGCTAACCGCGTCGCCTTAGAAGCCGTTATTCAAGCACGTAACGAAGGCCGCAACTTGGCTCGTGAAGGTAACGATATCATCCGCGAAGCTGCCAAGTGGTCTCCTGAACTGGCTGTTGCTTGCGAACTGTGGAAAGAAATCAAGTTCGAGTTTGAAGCAATGGATACCGTCTGATCTGAGTTAACGGTTAAGAGTTAAGAGTTAGAAGTAGAGACGCGATTAATCGCGTCTGTACAAGAGACGTGATTAATCGCGTCTGTACAAGAGACGTGATTAATCGCGTCTGTACAAGAGTTAGGATTTGCATTAATTCATAACTCATAACTCATAACTCATAACTCTTCAGGGCTGGGGTCAAGTATGAATCTTAAGCAAATTGCGAAGGACACTGCCAAGACTCTCCAAAGCTACCTGACTTATCAGGCTCTAAGGACAGTATTGGCACAGCTAGGCGAAACTAATCCGCCATTAGAACTTTGGTTGCATAACTTTTCGTCTGGCAAAATTCAAAATGGTGAGTCATACATTGAGCAACTGCTGCGAGAAAAACCAGATTTAGCTTTGCGAATCATGACTGTCAGAGAACACATTGCGGAAGAAATTGCAGAATTTTTACCGGAAATGGTTCGCACTGGCATTCAGCAAGCCAATATGGAGCAGCGTCGCCAGCATTTAGAACGCATCACACGAATAGACACATCTAACCCCAGTCTGCAACCAGAACAGCAAACAACTTCAGATCAGAATTTGGATAACTTATCCAATTAGTTCGGTCAAACAATTTTGGATTTTGGATTTTGGATTTTAGATTATTTCCAAAAATGAATCTAGTTACTCTTTAAGTTATAGATTTATTCGGTAGTTAAAACTGCCGCGGCTGTGTAAAAAATCTAAAATTGGCAATCTAAAATCTAAAATTTGCAAGGTCAATCTAGTAGTAAAAATCGCAACCCATTATCAAAAGCTATGCAAACTTTACCAAAAGAGCGTCGTTACGAAACCCTTTCTTACCTTCCCCCTCTGTCTGATGCTCAAATTGCCAAGCAGATCCAATACATTTTGAATCAAGGTTACATTCCAGCGATTGAGTTCAACGAAACTTCTGAGCCAACAGAATTATATTGGACACTGTGGAAGTTACCTTTGTTCGGTGCTAAATCTACTCAAGAAGTATTGAGCGAAGTTCAAGGATGCCGTTCTCAATTCAACAACAGCTATATCCGTGTTGTGGGTTTTGACAACATCAAGCAGTGCCAAATTCTCAGCTTTCTTGTTCACAAACCAAACAGATACTAAAAGCTAGGGAGCTTTAAGTAATTAGTTTATCCCCATAGGAGAGGTAGATAATTCTACCTCTCCTATTTACTAAACTTGTTTTGAAACGTAGAGGGACGCAGAGTTATTCTCTATGTAGCTATACGTTTCTTAAGACACTGATAATGCTAAAAGCAGTAAGAATTTGCTTTGTTGGTGACTCTTTTGTTAATGGTACTGGCGACCCAGAATGTCTTGGTTGGACAGGTAGAATATGCGCTAATGCTAATAAAAAAGGTTATGGCATTACCTACTATAATTTAGGAATTAGGCGAGATACTAGTACCGATATAGCAAAGCGTTGGTTACAGGAAGTATCACTTCGCTTACCCAAAGAATATGATGGCAGAGTTATATTTTCCTTTGGATTGAATGACACAACAGTGGAAAACGGTAAAACTCGTGTAGATTTTACAGCTTCTATCAAAAAATACCCGTGAAATTTTAAGTGAAGCAAAATCCTTGTATCCTATTTTGATGGTTGGATTAGCACCATACGAAGAACGAGAAGACCCAGGAAGAAATCAGAAGTGAAAAAAAGCGATCGCTATACTCAAAAAAAACTTAACATTAACTTCAGAAGTGTTAATTATTCATAAGACAAACTCATGGGTTATTATATCTCTCCCCGCTTTCTGGACAAACTGGCTAGTGTTGTCTCCAGATCCAAGGAATCTGTAGAAATGTTGAAACGAATTGTATTAATTTTGCT
>JBGTMK010000688.1:0-8547 GCA_041743605.1 Nostoc sp. | reverse complement strand
TCTGTTAAACCAATTTGCAATGAACTAACGCCCCGCTACCGCTAACAGAATGAATTTTGACCTAAAAACTGATAGATTCTGACTCCTGAATTCTTCTTCAATCTCGCGTTTAAATTCCTTGCTCTCAAACCTTTTTAAATTTTGAATATTCAATCCAAAACCCAATTTTTCTGTTCACCATACTATATTTTTGAAGAATTGGCTTCTAACAAAAGATGTTTTTAAAACTAAATAAAAATCTATCTGTAGATAAATTACTAAAACTTGCAAACCAGCTTAGGGTATGTACAGCCTATGCAATAAGTATTGGTTGTTCCAAAATATTTTCATGCCCGATATTCATTATTATTTCCAACTAGTGCGTTACAGTGTTGTTGTATTAATTATCGCACTTGCATTAGTGCTAATGCTGATGCTAGACCCCTGGTTAAGCATGAGTGGAACTCCTTTCTTGCTATTTTTTAGCGCTGTAACAGTGAGTGCTTGGTATGGTGGTTTTAAATCAGGGATTTTAGCAACTTCCTTATCTGCTTTACTGAGCAATTACTTCTTTCTCCCGCCAGTTTTTGAGCTAAGTTTTGATTTATCAAATTCTGTACGAATTGGGTTGTTTGCATTACAGGGATTGCTTTTTAGTATCATCTGTGAATCATTAAAGACTGCTAAGAAACGGGCTGATGGAAATCTACAAAAATTGAGAGTCAGTGAGGAACGATTTCAATTAGCCTTAAGCAGTTCAGATATTTTAGTCTTTCAGCAGGATCGCGATTTGCGATATCAGTGGATTCATAATCCTCAAGGTCTAGAAACTGCTGAGAAAATGTTAGGTAAGTCTGATGATGAATTATTTCCAGCTATAGTAGCAGAGCAATTGCGGGCAATTAAGCTGAAGGTAATAGAGACTGGTGTTTCAACTCGTGAAGAGGTTTATCTGACAATTTGCGGAGAAGACCGTTACTATGATTTGCTAGTTGAACCACTAAGGGATGCAGATAATAGCATTCAGGGTATTACCTGTGCAGGTGTAAATATTACAGAGCGTAAACAGGCAGAAATAGAAAAAGCTAGGTTTCATCAGGAACTTCAGGAAGCTGTTCAGCAAAAAGAAGAATCTCTGGCGTTACTCAATGCTTGGCTTGCTAGTTCACCAGTAGCGCTGGCTTTTCTTGATACTGAACTGCGCTATATTCATGCGAATGAAGCCCTGGCCGCTATCAACGGTGTACCACAAAATCAACATATTGGTCGCACCTTTAGAGAAGTACTACCGGAATGGGCAGCCCAAATTGAGCCTGTTTTTGAGCAAGTGATGGAATCTAGGCAGCCCTTGCTTGATCAGGAAGTGAGCGGTGAAACTTATCCGCCTGGGGTATATCGTTATGGTCTTGTCAGCTATCATCCAGTGTGTTTACCGGATGGGCAGCTGTTAGGAGTGGGCATTAGTTCAATTGATATTACTCAACTCAAACAAACTGAGCAAGCATTACGAGAAAGCGAAGCGAAGTTTCGCAGCGTGGTTGAGTCAAACATGATTGGTATTGGCTTCTGGAATAGAGACGGTAGGATCACAGATGCTAATGATGCCTTGCTGAATATGGTGGGTTATTCTCGTGAAGAATTAGTTTCTGGAAACCTTAACTGGCAAAACTTGACTCCTAAAGAATACTTGCCACTCGATAAGGAAGCACTGAATCAATTTCAAGCTAGCTCCTTTTGCACACCATATCAAAAAGAATATATCCGTAAAGACGGTTCACGCTTCCCAATTTTGGCAGGTGGTAGCCATTTTGAAGGGACTGTAGAACGAGGAGCTTTTTTTGTTCTCGATATTACAGAGCGTAAGCAAGCTGAGGAAAAACTGCGCTATATCGCCCAGATTAGCAGTTTACTCTCTACTTCGCTAGATTATGAAGAAACATTAGAACAAATCGCCAAAATTTCAGTTCCCCAACTTGCTGATTGGTGTAGCGTAGATATTTTAAATGATGATGGTTCCATTCGCCGCCTACCCATTGCTCATGCAGACCCATCTAAAGCGGAGTTGGCGCGTAAACTTCAGGAGTGTGTGAAAGATTACAAGGGTGCAAGTGCAATTACTAGAGTAATGCAAACTGGGCAAAGCGAATTAATCTCAGAGATATCTGACTCGCTATTAGTAGCAAGTACTCAGAATCAGGAACACTTAGAACTTGTTCGGCAATTGGGGATTAAGTCTGTGATGATTGTGCCCTTAATTGCACACCAGCAAGTACTCGGCACTATCACCTTTGTCACCGCCGAATCAAACCGTCGCTACGATCGCACTGACCTAACTTTAGCAACAGATATTACCCATCGTGCTGCCTTAGCAGTGGAAAATGCCCGACTTTATCGAGATATCAACCAGGCTTTAATCCATTACGCCCAATCTCTATCTCTTCTAGATGCGCTGCTAGATGCTGCTCCTGTTGCTGTATGCTTTTTAGATCGGGAACTGCGATATATCCGAATTAATCAAGTTTTCGCTGATATTAATGGTTTGACTATAGAAGAACATCTAGGACGCAAGTTTAGGGAAGTGTTGCCAGCGATGGCGGCTGAGTTAGAGCTACAGTTACAGCGGGTGTTAGATACTGGAGAACCCCTGCTGAATATAGAAATTAGCGGTGAGACAAGGGAGCAACCCGAACGTTACGGTTACTGGCTGGGCAACTATTACCCAGTTAACAATGCAATGGGTGAAACAGTAGGAATTGGAATTATTTTGGCAGATGTGACAGCAGCAAAGCAAACAGAAGTTGCTTTGCGGGAAAGCGAAGAAAGGTTCCGAACAATCTTCAATCAGGCAGCTGTGGGGATTAGTCTGGTAGCCTTGGATGGAAAATTTCTACAAATTAATTCTGCTCTGTGCGAAATTACTGGATACAGCCATGAAGAGTTAATCCAATTAAACTTCGAGGAAATTACCCACCCTGACGACCTAGAAGTTGATTGGGAGAATGCTCGCCGCGTTTTGGCAAAAGAAATTAGTGGTTATTCCCTAGAGAAGCGCTACATCCGTAAAGATGGTTCCATTGTTTGGGTAAACCTAACTTCATCAGCAGTTTGGAATGCTAACGGAATTCCCAAGTATGCATTAGGCATTATTGAGGATATTAGCGAACGCAAACGAGTTGAAGCCACACAACAGTTTTTAGTCGAAGCTAGCACCTTACTAGCTGCCTCGTTGGATTATGAGATTGCCTTGGAAAGTGTGGCTAATCTAGCAGTTCCAACCTTAGCTGACTGGTGTATTGTAGATGTTTTCCAAGAAGATTGGTCAAGTAAACAAATTGCGATCGCAATTGCTGACCCCACAAAACTAAATACTTTAGACGAAATCCGACGACGTTATCGACCCAAAACCAAAGCCAAACAGCTTGTACGGCAGCTAAGGCTAGGAATATCTGCCTGTTACTCCGAACTATCTGACTCTAATCTTGTCCAGATGGCTGAAGATGAACAACATCTGCAATTGCTGCGAAGCCTAGGTATTCGTTCTCTGATGGTGATTCCAGTTCGTTCCCGTGGGCAATTATTTGGAGCAATCTCTTTTTTTACAGCCGAATCGGGTCGCTACTACCAACAAACAGACTTGGCTTTAGCAGAAGATATTGCTCGTCGGGCGGCGACAGCCATCGACAACGCTAGACTCTACCAGGAAACTCAACAGGCAAAACAGGCAGCTGAACGGTCTGTGAATCGCACGGTACTTTTACAAAGAATAACTGCTGCCCTCTCGGAAGCCCTAACTCCCCAACAGGTCGCTGATGTAGTGGTGAACCAAGGAATTGCCGCTTTAGAAGCCACTGCTGGTTCCGTTGTCTTACTTACTGAGGGGGGTACAGAACTGAAGATTGTGCAAGCAATTGGCTATCCACAATCGCTGATAGATGCTTGGGCAAATTTTCCGATCACAGCACCTAACCAAATCGCAGAAACAGTCAGAACTAGAGCGCCGATTTTTTTAGAAAATTTAGCAGCCTTGATTACTAAATATCCTAACTTAACAGGTGCTGTGACTATCACCGGAAATAATGCCTGGGCTACCATTCCCTTGATCGCAGAAGCTAAAATAATTGGGGCACTAGGATTAAGCTTTGCCGCTGAACAAATATTTAACGAAGAAGACCGGGGATTTATGTTGACACTGGGACAACAGTGTGCCCAAGCGATCGCTCGCGCTCAACTTTACGAAGCCGAAAAGACTGCAAGGGCAGAAGCCGAGACAGCCAACCGGATTAAGGATGAATTTTTGGCTGTCCTTTCCCATGAACTCCGAACTCCTTTGAATCCGATTTTAGGGTGGGCAAAGTTACTCAGAACCCGCAAGTTCGACGAACCCACCAAAATCCGAGCATTGGAAACAATCGAGCGGAATGCTAAGTTACAAACCCAATTGATTGGGGATTTACTTGATGTTTCGCGGATTTTACAAGGTAAAGTCAGGTTAAATCTCTATGCAGTGAATTTGAAAGGTGCGATTGCATCTGCACTAGAAACGGTGCGTTTAGCAGCAGAAGCCAAATCAATTCAAATTCAAACGGTGTTAAGTGATGATATCGGCAAAGTTCTCGGTGATGGCGATCGCTTACAACAAGTAATGTGGAATCTCCTCTCCAATGCCGTTAAATTCACACCCACAGAAGGACTTGTAGAAGTGCGTCTAGAGCAAGTTGGGTTAGATGCCCAAATCCAGGTGATTGATACAGGTAAGGGAATCAACCCGGAATTTTTGCCCTACGTCTTTGATTACTTCCGCCAAGCAGATGCTAAGACAACCAGAGTATTTGGCGGATTGGGATTGGGATTGGCAATTGTGCGCCATCTCGTAGAACTTCACGGTGGTACAGTCCAGGCAGAGAGTCTGGGAGAAGGACAGGGAGCTACCTTTACAGTCAGACTACCTTTGCTGAAAAATTCTGAGTTGAGAGTCAGCAGTGATGAGGCTTCTCAAGTAGAACTGAGTACCGACGAGACATTACTTGCTGGAGTGCAAATATTGCTTGTGGACGATCAAGCTGATGTGCGAGAGTTTTTTAGCTTTGCGCTAGAACAATATGGAGCGACTGTAACAGCAGTTGAATCAGCAACCGAAGCGCTAGAAATATTAGTGCAATCCAAGCCAGATATCCTGTTAAGCGATATTGGAATGCCCTTGATGGATGGCTATATGTTGCTGCGTGAGGTGAGAAAATTAGCGCCAGAACAAGGTGGGGAAATTCCAGCGATCGCTTTGACTGCTTATGCTGGAGAGATTAATTATAACCAAGCAATGGCAGCAGGATTTCAAAAACACTTACCGAAACCCGTCGATCCTGTAGATTTAGCCGCAGCGATCGTTAGTCTTATTGGGCACGATTAAATTCAGTTTCACAACTATTGCGATCGCAGAGTTCAACTAATGTAGTTCGTGATGAAGCTCGAAGTCATCGAGCTTCACGAGCGTCATTACGAATTAACTTAACTTGGCTCTAATCGTCTCTATGCGTTTACGATTAACACCCAAATCACTTTGACCTAAGCGTGAAGCTGAACGGACTTGGATCACATTAGCATTTCGGTCTAGATAGAATTCTACATCATCCACAAATCCCAATAAAGCACTTTTAAATTCTGCATATAAATAATCTGGGCTTTCGGTAATGATTTGGGTTCTTGGTAAGGACTGAATAATTTTTTTAAGATTAGCAATCGCTTGTTCTGGGGTAGATGTAAAAGTCAACGGTGCAATTTTATGGGCTGCATCCGTACTCTGACTAGAAACACAGTTAGGAGAATTAGGGCAAGGTGCTAATTTACCGTTGCTAATACCTAAATTATTTGGTCGTTTGCCAGCAAAAACCATAATTATGTTTATGGGTGAGTGAATAAGTACACTGTCAGATATTTGTCTTTATCAGTGTAATACTTTGTGGCGATCGCATCTTCTGGCAAATGACAGATTCAGTGAAAGAGGCAGGAGTAATACTGCCTTCCCTGATCAGACTAATGGTTGATGTCATTAATTTTCATAAGTTCGTAGTCAGCACTTTAGTGCTTAAAAATCCAGGACTAAAGTCCTGACTACAAACTTATTCTCCCCTCAGAATTAATGGGACAGACTACTAGTACCGCGAGGCGGAAGTCACACATTCAAAAGTCAAAAGTCAAAATGAAGACAGCGTAAGGGTTTTGTTGATTGGGAATCTGTGCTAGGCAATACTCAAATTAACTCGGACAATCAAATCGTTGTAATCTTTATCACCACCATTTGCCAAATCTTCAAAGCCAAAAGTGTTATTGCCTAACAGGCGAATATGATCTACTTTGTCAGCGTTAGCGCCCAAGAAAGAGAAGTAAACTGCCGGATCGTTATTGGTATTGCTATCAAGAATTGCATCAGGCGCGGCATCAACGATGATAAATGGGGCAAATATAGCACCAGGTTGAAAAGCACCTGTGAAAGTCGCTGTACCTTGGTTAGCCACACTCAAATTAATACCAGCGACACGGTTACTAATAGCTGCTTGAGTATAGCCCGCCTGTCCAACAAGCACATCTGCTGTACCATCGCCATTAGTATCGATGCCACCATTCTCATCAGTTACCTGATAAAAGCCGACAAAGTTGTTAAAAGCTGCTTCTCTATAAACCGCAAATTCAGCTTTAACCAATTGTGTCACATCCCTTAAATCAATCAGTTCGGCGTCATATTTTCCTTGAAGACTAATACCTAAAGGTGAATCTTGGTCTGTTGCTTCAATATTGACAACCAAATTCTGGAAGTTGAGAGAGAACCCTTTATCATCCACATTCGTGTTTGAGGAAAAAAGCACCTGAGAAAACGAGGTTTGTCCAGATAGCACCGCCTGAGTAGTGCTGCTACGGATTAAATAAAATCTTAAGTTGCTCTCAGAGTTGAATTCCAGTAACCTTGTTAGGTCAGTGGGATTAAAACCATTGGGTAGTTTGGCAAGAGATGAAAGAAGCACCGTTGCTCGTTGGAGAGCTAATTGGGCGTAATTTGGGGCACCAGGGGCTACGCCGTCAATTCTACCTTCTGCATCGTCAACGACAAATACACCTAGTTCATTTACTTCTTGAAAGGTGCTGCTTTTAATTTTGACTAAGAGTTTGGCTTTTTCCCCGTTAACTTGATTTTTTATACTAAAGATATCACCTGTAATTCTTGTGAGTAGGCTAATTGCTTGGATACTAAAAGTAGTTTCCTGAGTAACCGTGAGAGCAAAATCATCACTAACTTGAGCAAAAGCTGAATCTGTGGCGGTGACTTTAATATTCAAGCTACCCACATTATCATTTGTAGGAGTGCCGCTAAAGGTAAGCTCATTAGCATCGACATCGAAGATTAACCAACTAGGTAGTGGGTCGCCATTTTCTAAAGTAGCGGTGTAGGTAAGGGTATCTTCAAGATCCACATCGCTAAAGGTATTTTCAGGGATAGTGAAGTTAAAGATAGTTTTTGCTGTGGCTTTTTGGTCTGCGATCGCCTGATCTATAATTGGTGCATTATTGAACTTAGCAATTGTCAGTACAAATACATCACTGGCTTCATCCCCAGAAATATCCTTGACAGTGACTTTTATATTCTGATTACCCAGATTCTCCACCGTAGGAGTACCACTAAAATTTCGGGTAGCAGGATTAAAAGTTAGCCAACTGGGTAGTGGATCGCCGTTTTCAAGAGTAGTAGTATAGGTGAGGCTATCACCAGCATCAACATCAATGAAAGTATTTTCTGGGATAGTGAAACTGAACTGTGTATTTATGACTACCTTTAAATTAGCGATCGCCGTAATTAGCTCTGGCGCATCGTTGACGTTATTAACAGTGAGTGCAAAGTCATCACTAACTGCAACCCCCAAAATATCCCTAGCAGTAACTTTGATATTGAGGTTAGCAACATCCTCGTTTAAAGGAGTGCCACTGAAGGTTTTGGTAGCAGCATTGAAGCTTAACCAACTGGGCAGTGGATCACCATTTTCGAGAGTGGCAGTATAAGTGAGAATGTCTCCAGCATCGATATCAAAGAAGGTATCTTCTGAGAAAGTGAAATTGAAAACCGTGTCTTCTGTTGCTTGTTGGTCTGCAATTTCATTCACTAGAACTGGCGCATCGTTGACGTTCTTAACAGTGAGTACAAACACATCACTGACTTCAGCAAGACTAGGATCTGTGGCAGTAACTTTAATGTTTAAACTACCAACATCCTCATTTAGGGGAGTGCCACTGAAGGTTTTAGTATTAGCATCAAAACTCAACCAACTCGGTAGAAGCTCGCCATTTTCGAGAGTGGCAGTGTAAGTGAGAATGTCGCCATCGACATCAATGAAGGTGTCTTCTGAGAAAGTAAAATTGAAAAGCGTGTCTTGTGTTGCTTCTGGATCTGGAATTTCATTCAACAGCTCTGGTGCATCATTGGTGTTAGCAATTGTGAGTGTAAACACATCACTTGCTTGCGCCCCAGCAATATCTGTGGCAGTAACTTTAATATTTAAGCTACCCACGTTTGCATTTAAGGGAGTA
>JBGTMK010000687.1:0-6928 GCA_041743605.1 Nostoc sp. | reverse complement strand
ATCTTATTTTCATAATAAGCATAAATAGTTCATCAATCTTTTATCATGTATTAGTTTAAATCCCAAATAGTAATCACAGTGTATTGACTAAATTAAAATAGCTTTTTTCCAGTGTAATCACTCTCAATAAACAGCTATTTAAATATACCAATAAAAGATAAAATATCAATTGACTTTGTAGAAGCGTAGCTGTTAGAAACTAGAGACGACAGAAGACAGATAGCTGTTCCTAACAGCATTATCTAAATTCTTTTCCCTACTTAATGAGTCTTAACATGAAACCTACTTTATTTACTGCCTTAATTGCCGCTACAGCTACATTAATCGGATTAGTTGCCAAAGTAGAAACTGCATCTGCTGCTGATTTTAGCTGGGATAGCTCCTGGACTCAACCAACGGTATATAGTAAGTCTCAAACTGGTTTTGATGACACTCCTTTCCAACAATTTGTCCAAGCTGAAAGTGTTGTTCTCCCAAACAGCGGACAATTTCAATTAGACCCCACTAAATTAAACCTAAAATACGACTACGATGTTTCTGTTTTCTTTATCAATGAGGGGGCAGGTTATAGAAACCAGTTAGCCTTCGATGCCACAGGAACTACTAACAAGTCTGGGCTGCTTTTTAATGATATTTCTTGTGAAGGAGCCGGGTGTGTTGGTGGCTGGGGTGGCAATGCCCTAAAACTGGGTGATGGGGTGAATATTGGTAATATTACCGCAGGTACTCAACTTGATTTATGGTTGAGAGCTGATGGTTTGAACCGTGGCACCTCTGCCAATATATTTGGTACTAAAACTGCCTCTAATGCTGACGGACTACAGCACGCCGTTGCTTACGCTTACAACAACTACATCATACTGGCATTCGAGGATTTATACGGAGGTTTACACGCTTCTGGGTTAGATTCTGCAACTGGGAAGTGGAACGAAGGTTCTGATCGTGACTTTAATGATGTTATTGTCGTTCTTGATATCGGCGAGGCAAACGTTAGAGCTTTAATTGGTGCTACCGTTCCTGAACCATCTGTTACTCTGTCAATGTTTGCAGTGGGAGCAATTGGTATGTTTGGATTGCGTCGTCGCCGTCAAACTCGCAATTCTAACTAAACTTTGAAATGTTGTTAATATAGGGTGCGTTTAATATAAGAAGTGATTGATCGCATATTCACCCGTACACTTGTACGGGTGAATTTATGTGTGTAATGGTATTTATATTTTATCTATCACGATCGCGTTCTAAATCATCAATAACTTTTTGCAAATACCACTCGTCTGACATTCCAGGATGGTAATCTTGCTTTTGCTGAATCAATCGTTCGGCAATTTCCCAGTATCCCCCCACCATTCGTAAAAGTCGCTGGCGTAGTAGGTGATGTTTTTGCTTTTTTGACTCTGGACTAAATTTCTGAATTTTTTCGAGACTACTTAAGACTTGTTGATAATTTCCCCAGTCTTCTTGTTCACAAAAAATACTCGCCGCCCGTTGATAATTCTCTACAGCGTTTTGCATTTCTTCTATGCAAGTATAGGCAATGCCGCGATTGTAGTAAGCTTGAGGATCATCGGGATTGATTTGCAGCGCTTGGGTGTAATCTTGAATTGCATCGAGATAATTGCCCATTGCCCTATAGGCATTACCTCTGGCAATATAAACTAAGGCGTCTTCGGGTTGTATTTGCAGTGCTTGATTAAGGTCTGCGATCGCACCCTGATGATCTCCCAGTATAGAACGCGCCCTGCCTCGGTTACGATAAACAATGGCATCTTGAAAATTTAGTCGTAATGCTTGATTAAAATCTGCCATCGCTTCTTGATAATTTCCCATCTTACAACGCACAACCCCACGACAGCAGTAAGCTTGGGCATCTTGCGGATCGGCTTTTAATACCCAGTTTAAATCAGCGAGTGCCTCTTGAGTATCTCCCTTTTCCGCCTTATCTAATAATTGTGTGAAATATTCCTTTGTGGATAAAATTGGCGCATTAGTGGAACGCGATTCCTGAAGGGTAGGCTTTTCTGGGGGCTGTAGCTGTTTAATTAGTTCTAAACACAGGCGACAATTCTCTTTATCCTGTTGTTCGAGATATAATTGTGCAGCTTTTTTAAAGCTAGCGATCGCATCTTGAATATAACCCTGTTTGCGCCGCACCATTCCCCGCAGATTATAAGCAGCAGCATAATTGAGATTAAGACGAATAGCGCGTTCTACATCGTCTAGCGCCCCCGATAAATTTTTCAGCGCTACCCTTGCTAACCCACGACAATAATATGCCTCTACACTCTCAGGATTAAGCTTGATGGCTTCGGTATAATCTGAAACAGCCTTAAGGATTGCTCCTGAGTCATAATATGCCAAACCCCGTTGCAAGTAGGCTTCAGTAGAGTAAGGTGTCAGTTGTAACGCATGGTTAAATTCCTCAATTGCTCCAGCGTAGTCTTTTCGCCTAGCCTTTTCTAATCCTCTATTGTAAAATTCCTTATTCATGGCATTTGTTTGGTTGATATTTTCTGTGAAAAAAAAACAACGCACTACCTTAAGTTCTTAGAAATTGAATTAACCCAATGGAATATTATACAACTCTAGATTTTATAGTTAGATTTAGTGTAAATATCAATAATAATTTTTACTCATAAAAATTATAACTATTACAACAGGTAAATAAGTCGGTGGAAGTAAACAAAATTATGTTAAGAAACATAAATAAGCTTAAACTTGTTACCAATGACGAATGACAGCCCCCGACTTACTTATATAACTTCAATTCTAATTCCTAAGTAGTTAAACAAAATTAATTACACAAAGTTAAGACATTAAACCCTTCTTCAGACTAGAAACTCATGTGTAAATAATTCTGTGCCATTACTTAATAAAAAAAACTGGGGAAATGACTAGATGCAATTCCCCATATCTTGTAGATTGTAAAATATTTACAGTTGACTAAAGTTATTCTGAAAGTAAGCTGGGACAAGTCAGGACAAAAACATCGAAACTCCCTTGAGCGTCAGTTTGTGGTTTTATGGGATTGGCAAAGTGGAAAAAATCACGGTCATTAATCAATAAGAGTTCACCCGGATTTAGAACTTTGCTAAACACAGGTTTTTCTTTTTTGGCAGTATAGAGATGTGTTTCTCCACCTTGAATATTATCTCTATCTACGGAAAATATGCCAATAAAATCAGTACCATCTTGATGGATACCTTCAGGTGCTGGATTACTAAAATTATTTGGTGAACAACTAATTCTAATTTGATGAACTCCGATTTCAGCTTCAGGATGAAGTTTACAAGAATCACTAAATGCTAAAACAAGATTTCTAAAAATATCAAGCTCTATGAGTGCATCATCTAATTCTGCAAACTCTCTTTTTATATCGCCCAACAATGGATTATTTTCTTTACTTTGAAAGAAGTAGCCATGAGGTAATCTGATTAACTCATTTCCCGAAACGGTGAATCGAGATAATCTTCTAGAACGATAGTTGCCTTTGATATAAGGATCAACAGGCATATTACTAAAAAATGGTTTGAAACCTTCTGGATTTATGGAATTTACTTTTCTAAGAGTAAAGAGAAAAGCATATTCTAATTCCGTTGTTGTCCACACTTTTTGCATAGGATTTACCTCCTTGCATATTGAAATTCTCCCGGATTTTTTATGGGAGGCTTATACTACTTAGTATATGATACTTTTTATTACTATGTTGTTAATTTAACTACAAAAACTGACAATCCATGATAGATAAATTTACTCAAATTCTCTCACAGGGCAGAGTAGCTGCTGAAAAGATTTGCAGATATGGGTTCGGTGGGCAAAGAATCAACGTATATTTACAAACAGCAACAAGGTTTCATAATGATAGATTGGCTTTACCGTTACCCACCTTTATATTCAGGTATTCTGCTAAAACGCTACAAGCGATTTTTTGCTGATGTTCAACTTACTTCTGGCGAGATAGTTACAGCACACTGTCCCAATACAGGGCCGATGACTGGAGTCTCGACTCCCCAAAGTGCGGTACAGCTTTCCAAAAGCGATAATCTTAACCGCAAATTGGCTTACACTTTAGAACTAATTCAGGTACATGATAATGAGCCGACTTGGGTAGGCATAAATACTTTTTTGCCCAATCGGGTGGTGAAGCTAGCTTTGGCGAAACACCTTTTCCCAGAATTGGGCGACTATAGCCAAATTAAGGGCGAGGTGGTTTATGGGTTAGATAAAAAAAGTCGAGTGGATTTTTTCTTGACGGGGAGTGATGAAGAACGCCCGATTTATTTAGAAGTGAAAAATACAACTTTGTCTGAGGGGAGATTAGCTTTATTTCCTGACACCGAGACTACAAGAGGACAAAAGCACTTGCGAGAACTAATGGCGCTGCTACCTCTAACTCGTGCGGTGATGCTTTATTTTATTAATCGCAATGATTGTACTGAGTTCTCTCCTGGCGATCGCACAGATCCTGTCTATGGTAAATTATTACGGGATGCGATCGCTCTTGGTTTAGAAGTCTTACCTTGCCGTTTTGATATTTCCCCCGAAGGTATCCGTTATTTGGGTTTGGCAAAGCTAAAAATTTGATTACATCTAAATAAAGAGAGACTAGTACCGAAAGGCGGAAGTCAAAAGTCAAAAGAATTATATTCCGAGCTTCTTGCGCCATTTGAAATGGTATATTTATTTACGCCATGCTGTACTAGCAATTGCAACGTCCTTCCACCCATAAAACAATAAATCCATCTAGATATTGTCTAGATGGATTTGTTGGTAGTTGGTATTTTTAAAAAACATCCAACCAGGCTGTAATGGAGTAACGACTATAGGTAGTCGAGGCCCCCACAAATAGCATTCGCTATTCGCAGGTTTACCTATGCAGGAATCAAAACTGTGTCAATTACGTGGATGACGCCGTTATCAGCAGCAACATCTGCTGTTGCAACTTTTGCATCATTTATTTTGACGCCATTAGAAGCATCAATTTTCACATCTGAACCTTCAACTGTTTTAGCTGTCTTCAGTTTAGCTACATCAGCAGCCAGTACCTTGCCTGAAACAACATGATAGGTCAAGATTTTCTTGAGCTTAGGAATATCTTTCAGTAATGCGTCTACTGTACCTGCTGGAAGCTTATTAAATGCTGCATCAGTGGGTGCAAAGACGGTAAATGGGCCAGCGCCTTTGAGTGTATCTTCCAAACCAGCCGCTTCGATTGCTGCAATTAGTGTCTTGAAAGAACCATTATTAGTGGCAGTATCAATTATGTTGGCCATGTGTTTCACCTAGTTCTGTGTAACCTGTTACAAATCTAAACTATCTCTCAATAAAATCTATCTATCGTTAGGCGTATATCAAATTAAATTTTTTATTGATAGTATAAAAGTTTATATATATTTTTATACTAATAAAGAATTATATGTACATCTTCTAGGTGGATGATTTACAAGCGCTTCTAGATGCGATCGCAACTGAATAACAAAGTTGACTTCGAGTGCGATCGTTTGAGCCATTACCCGCAGACACTCTAGCAGTTAAGCTAGTAATGAAAAGTTTGTAGTAAGGACTAAAGTCCTTAGAAAATTAAGGACTAAAGTCCTTACTACGAACTTCGTTACCCATCAATTTAAACTTGACAGACTAATAGTGATAAAAAAGTATTGCTGTCACTTTGGCTGAAAGCTAGATAACATTAGATTCGGGCGTGTTTACTGTTCGGGAGTGCCAAAATGTCTAAACAGCTGGGTCAAAAAATCGCACCTACACCTATATCGAATGATACCAGTGTGGTGGATTTGATTGATCAATACTTCACCGCTTACAACTCAGCGCGGTTGCGGGAAATCTGCCAACTACTGAGTCGCGATGTGCTAACGGAAGGCGTAACCGTGGGAGTTAGCCTTTCCGGTGCGATGACGCCAGCAGGATTCGGGGTTTCAGCGCTTGCACCCTTAATTCGCAACGGCTTTATTGACTGGATGATTAGCACTGGTGCAAATCTTTACCACGATATGCATTACGGTTTAGGTTTTGAACTCTTTGCTGGTAATCCGTTTTTGGATGATGTGAAACTGCGCCAGGAAGGCACGATCCGCATTTATGACATTATCTTTGGTTACGATGTGCTGCTAGAAACTGATGCGTTTATCCGCAAGATTCTCCAAGGAGAAGCGTTTCAAAAGCGGATGGGAACGGCTGAGTTTCACCATTTATTAGGTAAATATGTCCGAGAAGTAGAAAAGCAATTGGGTGTGCAGCATTCCTGCTTGCTAGCTACAGCTTATGAATATGGCGTACCGATTTATACGTCTTCTCCAGGAGATAGTTCAATTGGGATGAACGTGGCGGCTTTAGCATTGGAAGGTTCGCAGTTGGTAATAGATCCATCAATTGACGTGAATGAGACAGCAGCGATCGCATATAATGCCCGTGAATCGGGAGGTAAAAGTGCGGCTGTAATTCTTGGTGGCGGTAGTCCTAAGAACTTTTTACTACAAACTCAACCGCAACTTCACGAGGTATTAGGACTAGAAGAACGAGGACACGATTACTTTATTCAATTTACCGATGCGCGTCCAGATACAGGCGGTTTGTCTGGAGCAACCCCATCGGAAGCCGTCAGTTGGGGTAAGATTGACCCAGAAGAGTTACCTAACACAATCGTTTGTTATACCGATAGCACGATCGCTCTACCACTGGTGACAGCGTATGTGTTAAATAAATGCCAGCCTCGTCCCCTGAAGCGTATATACGACAGGCGAGAAGCCATTTTAGCGAAACTGCAAAAAGACTATCTAGCAGCCAAAACCCAACCATCGGATCAAGTTCCAGCAGCAGTTGCTGAAAGTGCTTCACAGCAAACAGTGACTTATCCCTGTGGGCGGTTGATTCCGAATTCTCATTAGGGAATAGGGAGTAGGGAATAGGAAATTTT
>JBGTMK010000686.1:0-2515 GCA_041743605.1 Nostoc sp. | reverse complement strand
GCCTCAACTATTTGTGCAGTTGAAATTAGGACAACAACGGTTTGGACTGGCATTTGAACTCAGCCCCACCGAACGGCGTAAGTATTATTACAGCTTTTTACTTGCTAGCGTACAGGCAGCAAAGGAAGTACGCCTTTTTGGACTGGGGCAATATTTTCTCCATAAACTGCTGAGTTTATACAAGCGAGTTCACCAAGCGGAGCGCAAACAACAACAGCGCGAATTACGCTGGGAATTAGGCTTAAGTGTTTTATCTAGTGTTGTAGCAAGTGTAGCTTTTACTATTGTTGTGTTTGCCGCATTTGGCAGACGACTTACATTGGGTGACATTACGCTATACGTGAATGCAGTTAGTTCAGTTCAAGGTGCGTTAAGTGGATTCATTTTTGCAGTTGCTGGGCTGAGTGAGAGTGTGCTTTTCCATTCCTATTTCCAAGATTTATTAGCATTACCACCTGCATTATCCATCCCAGCAGTTACACAGCCAGTGCCAAAGCTTTCATCGGGATTGGAATTACGCCATGTTTCTTTTCGTTATAGCGAACAACAGCCCTGGATACTACGTGATGTCAATCTGAAGATTCCGGCTGGCAGTTGTTTGGCTCTAGTTGGACTTAATGGCGCTGGTAAGACAACTTTAGTCAAGTTATTAACTCGACTATACGATCCTTCTGATGGGCAGATTTTGTGGGATGGAATTGATATTCGTGAATTTGACCCTGCGGAGTTTCGCCAACAAATTGGCACCATTTTTCAAGACTTCATGCGCTACGATTTGACGGTGCGCGAGAACATTGGTTTGGGAAATCTGGCTAAAATTGATGAGAGAGAATGGATACAGCAAGCAGCACAGCAAGCAAACATTCATGATGATATTATGCGTTTGCCGCAGGATTATGAGACGGAATTAAGCCGGATGTTTGCCGAAGAAGGTCAAGGAATCGATCTATCGGGTGGTCAATGGCAGAGGGTGGCAACTGCGCGAATGTTTTCGCGGGAGGCAGATTTACTAATTTTGGATGAACCAACTGCTGCACTAGATGCACAAGCTGAGTATGAATTGTACAGTCATTTTGCTGACCTAATGTCCGAACGCACTAGCGTTTTAATCTCACATCGCTTTAGCACTGTGCGAATGGCTGATGCGATCGCAGTGTTGTCAAATGGGCAAATTATAGAATATGGCACACATGACGAACTTATAGATAAGAAAGGCACATACGCTAAGTTATATGGGATGCAAGCAGAATCTTACCTGCGATCGCCGAATAGAAAAAAGAGATGTGTTATGTAGTATAGATTGTTAATATCAACAGTATATTTACTATTAAAAATAAAAGTTACACATGTCAATTAATTAATGGAATATTGTTTTTATCCTTATACAGACTAAAATTTTGGTTGATTCAGTGATTATTTTCGATAAAACAAGCATAAACAGACTTGCTCCTGGATTGACAACTTTGTAGGGCGACCTCCGCATTACCGTCATTAAGGTTCTGTTTGCCCAAATGCGAAATGAAACAGATACCCATCGGGCTAAATCAATGGCGATTTCTGGATGAACCCAAGTACCTTGTTCCTTGCCATACCCTTCAATTTCAATTATTAGAGACGATATGGGAATTCCCATATCGTTCCCAAGTGCTTGTAAATAGTCTTTTGTAGACTTTAGCCTTATGTAGTCTGACAAAAGTTTATGGTTAGCTTTAGCTATCTGGGTGGCATTAACATAGCCCTTGGGTATCGCGTATTTGCCTACTTGCACAGACTGGGGCATTTGGTTGATTTTTGAATCACGCCAAAAGTGTGTCAGCATTATAATTGGCTTACTTTTTGTAAATGAGTTTTGCAAAGCGATCGCATTGCTTCCGGGCTGGCGATCGCTTTTGCGTTATCACTACCTCAGTGTAATCAAAAAACTCTAAAAACACAAGTTGGTGTTGTAAATTAGAGGAGAGCTAAATGACAGAGGAGGTCTGCTTTGTGAAACTGCCCTATGTATCTCGTTTTACTTGGGATGAAGAAACAGCACAGCGATTGAGAAAACTACGGGGTAAAACTAGCCGAGATAAATTAGCGATTCAAGCTGGTCGCAGCAATACTTTTATCCAAAACCTTGAATGGGCAAACCCTGGAAATAGACCAGAATCAATTTCCAAAGAAGATGCGTTTGCTATTTGTAATGCGCTTGATGTACCTATTTGGAAGTTATTTCCAGCGTTAGTAATCAATCCTGAAAGTTTACAAGAAATATGCAAAACTCTATTGACATAATACAACATGGTGTTGTAAATTATATATACAAGAGAGGAATTGAGCGCGATGCCTCTCAGAAAAAGGAAGAAGCGCTCAAAACTCAAACCAATCAAATTGAATTAGCAACAAAACTATTAGAAACCAATAGCCGACGGGATAAGTAGCCGTAGCCTAAAACTTGTAATGGTCAAGCCACCGCGAGATGATTCCGATGACCTACCACGTCTAAAAACTGGTTGTAAAAACTTCAATCTTT
>JBGTMK010000685.1:0-5133 GCA_041743605.1 Nostoc sp. | reverse complement strand
TGGCTTGTACCTGTTTTGAAGCCAGATATTTTTCGTAATAAACCTCCCAGCGATTTCTTCCGGCTTTGTTCTTGTGAGCTAACCAAGCCTCAATGTCATTCACTGGCTGGCTAAGATTTTTGGTTTTTTCCTCACAAAATTCCAAAAATTTCGCTCGCTCGTCTTCTGAGAGAGTCTTTATAAAGTCTAAATAATTCTTATTGATCTTAGGGTTTTGAAATTCTTTCTCCACAAGGCTTTCAGCCTCTGCATGGTGCGTGGCGATCGCGCTCGGTGCGTCATCACACCTTGGGTGCGTCATCACACCATCGGTGTCTTCACACACCTTGGGTGCGTCATCACACCTTGGGTGCGTCATTACACCATCGGTGTCTTCAAGAAATTCGGGTGTGTCATTGCACCATAATCCCTTTGGCTTCACCTTGGTTCTGACTTGCAATAGCTCTAGATCAATGAATCCCTTTGCGTCCAATTCCTTGAGAGCGCGGCTTACAGTTTGCCTGTGGACTATCCGCTCTGGTGCTGACAGCTGACGAGCTACCTCAGCGGCATTGATGTCAATCCCTTGGTTATAAGGGTCAATGGTTCGGATGTAGTACAGGACATCCCTCTGTGCTGGTGTGAGTTCACGGCAGGCTTTCAGCCATTCTTCATGTTTAAGTGGATAGAAACGTCCCTGAATTTTTGAATTTGGTTGTGTCACAATTTTGTTAATACCAATGAAAAGACAAAATTTCACCTCGATCCGTTGGGATAGAGACTAATTTTTTAGGTGTCCATCATCAACACTTAGTCAACGAACTTTTATATTCAATCGCGACAAGGTATTTATTTGATGGCTATGCTAGTAATGTGAAGATTAAAGATATGTCTGGAAAAAAGCACTCCTAGCAAGAGTTTGGTAAGATTAGGGTATACATCATCGTTGTTGTTTCATCAAACATCAAATAGTATAACCGTTAAACTTAAGTATAATTAGCAAAGCAATGCAAAGTTTTGTATCAGAAAAAACTCAAAGTTATCAGCAGTTATTCGATGAGATGATGAATCGCTTCAATTTGGAAG
Source organism: Nostoc sp. (assembly GCA_041743605.1). Classification (GTDB taxonomy): domain Bacteria; phylum Cyanobacteriota; class Cyanobacteriia; order Cyanobacteriales; family Nostocaceae; genus Nostoc. The sequence continues at coordinate 4,068 of JBGTMK010000685.1, read as the reverse complement.
CGAAGAAAACTGCTGAACAGGCTAAAGTGTCGGAAGTAATGTTATCCCGCTTTCGTCGCGGGAAGGCGGATCTAGGAGCATCAAAACTAATATCGCTACTTTTGGCTATTCCGGTAGAAGCTAGGGTATGGTATTTATCTGAGTTATTTGGTCAGAGGCCAGGAATTAGCCTGCGATCGCTGATTGCTGAAGCACCTCCAGAAGAACAAGCTGAAGTTTTACGACTAATTGCTGATATTTTTGTGAATAACAGCCGTGAGGCTACAGATCCAGTGCAGTTCCTTACTTAAAGCTTTATAGCTCACCATTGGCAATAGAATTTGACTAAAACTCGTAAGTGTAGTTTCCTGCACCCTCACGGACATTTGTGCAATTACCTTAACCTCTCACGGATAGATTAGGGTTAAGTTAATCGTTAACGTTGATTTTCTTAGCCAATGTCTGAAATTTGCGTTGTTCACCAGCTTGTTTACGCTGTTGATAACGTTTTCTAGCTTGGTTCAGCACCTCTTGCAATAATTCCTCATTTTCTGAGCAGACGAGAAATGCAGCTTCTAGGAAAGTATCTCTAGTAATTTTATTTACATTGCAAAAGCTATCTAGGTTAGTATCAATGTCCTGTTCTAACCTGATTGTTCGCCTGATGATCTGGGGTAACTCTAACTGCTCTTCTTGATTAGAAGTGCTTACCTTATCGTTTATAACTTCCTCACTATCTAAATCCGGTTTTGGTTTTTCAGGTAAATGACTAAATTCAGTAATTTCGTCATTTAGTAAGTTATCATGTTGTACTTTTACAAGTGTTGTATCCCGTGCTGGAACACTTGGACGTGTCTTTTTCTTAAGGCGCTCAAAAACATCAGACATTCTTTTGTAACCTCTCGATAATTTGTTGGAAGGGAGTTTCGAGTTGTTCAAAGCCTAGAGAGGACAAACTTACACCTTTATCTATGGCCTTTTTAAATTGTTCAGATTCTAAAATTGAAGGTAAAACGACTATTTCTTCGGCAATTGTTCGCATTGCACTGATACTCGCCTTACTTTGTGCGACTTGGTTATTACCTACCCATTTATCTCTGAATGGCAAGATGCCAAGCACTATCCCTGAAAAAGCATCAATTTCTTGAAGTTCCTCAACTAAACTTAGAGTTCGGATGAGAGAATTTACACCTTTGGATGATGCTTCTACAGGAATGATGATATGGTCAGCTGCCCCCAACGATGTAAGGCAGATTTGCGATCGCTGAGGTGGCGCATCGACAATGCAGTATTGGAATAAATCTGATACCTCTTTTAAGCGTTTGCTCAGAACAATAGCTCCCATACCGCTCCCAGACAAAAATTCTTGAGCATTATCTAATCCATCATCAGCAGGAATTAACCATAGGTTTTCTCCGATTTCGTAAATACCGTCTTCAGTATTTATCTGTTTTTTGAGAACTTCTAGAAGCGTGGGTTGATTCTGCTGAACTTCGTGTCCCAGGTAAAAAGTTAGGTTCGCTTGGGGATCGGCATCAATCATCAGTACACGCTGTCCTGTTTGAGCAAGCATTCTACCCAACAAGATTGCAACAGTTGTTTTTCCCTGGCCACCGGACAAGGATGCACAAGTAAGAATTAACATTTTACTGACTACCAGCAGCATTGTGTAAATTAGTCAATATCATAATGCATAATGTCGTTTTTAAGTTGTTTAGTCATTATGTAATTTAGTCATTTACAAATGACTAAATTGTAATTAACGCTATTTAGTCATTACTTTAGCTCTCAAAAAGTCCTACTCTTGGAGAAGATAGTTGTAAAAATAGATTTTTGTCCCATTTAGTTGTTGCTGATTTTAGTCAAGACTGAATTTAGTCATTCAAAAATAACTAAATTTTATAATAATGCAATCTAGTAAACCAGTTTTGTTTTTTGAATAAAATAAAACTTCAAAACTGCTGATAGGGGCTATATAGGGGCTATATGTACCCCAAAAATTATCCAGGGCTTTGATGAGTATTTGACCCCTATGTAGGGTATGTATGGGTGTTTTCTGGGGTATACTTGACTGTTGTACACTTTATACCCCACTTAGCCCCCAAGGGGGTATGATAAGCTCTTGAGGCTGGAAAAAAAAGAGGTAGTCATTTTATTCTTCTCTCCTCTGCTCCCCCATATCTCCTCAACTGATAATTTTTACAAATTGAACCGTATTAAATTTCCCCCAATGTCGAACATTCACACCTTACAAAAAATTTTTCCTGCTGGCTTTGATAACGGTTATGGAAGCCTTAAACTTTTAGTCGATGGCTTTGAAGTAGTTCGTGTCCCCAGCTATATTTCCACAGCCGAGATGGAAGATGTACCCGGACGAGTAGTTTTTAATGGTACTGCTTACACAGTTGGAGAATCAGCCTTCCGCACAGGTTATCATTTTGACCGGAATACAGACAACAATGAAAATAAAGTCAACAACGCATTGTTGACTTTATTTGGTGCATTGGCACATCTTCCATACCGTAAGGCTTGGCATTTAAAATTAGTTGTCAGCTTACATGATGTTGGTCTGGCTGACGAATTGCAAAAAGTACTAAGTGGAGAATATCAGCCAATACTTGCTGGCAAACAATCAGATGTGAAAGTAGAAGTGCTAAAAGTCGTTCTAGAGGGGATGGGTGCATTATTTGGCCATCAACTGCCGAAAAAATTAACAATTTTAGACTTTGGCAATGGTACAACCCTGTATTCTCGTTACAACCAAGGGAAACGAGAAGTTCACACCGCCTATCCGATAGGTGTAGAAGTTCTCATTGATGATATTTCTCAAAAAATGAAACATCTAAATGGGGGAAAAATCGGGGATGCCTCCAAAATCCGATTTTGTCTGGAAATGGGACATACCAAGTACAGCCGTGACATCGATATCAAAGATATATACAGTGCTTGTTTGAAAGATTGGTATGAAAAATACTTGAAGAAAGTAGTGAATCTGACACTTGATGCCAAGCACCAAGGGGATGAAATCTGGGCTATAGGTGGAGGTTGCCTCTTACCTGGATTTAAGAAGCTTTTAGAAAAGAACGGTTTCAAAATTCTGGATAATCCAGTGGAAGCTAATGTTTTTGGGCTTCTAGAAATGGCAAAAACTATTATCAGCAAGAATTCACCAAACACATCTGGGAAGTTATAACAATGGCAGACAAACAAGACTTGACACCGGAAAAAGTTCGGATCAAAGATAGCTACCGGGAGCGGATATTTGCAGAATCACAGCAATTAGGTAAAAGTTACCTGGAGACGCTTTACTTTATCATTGATTGTTATTTTGCTTTCAGAAAGGGTACATTCCCTACCCAACAAGTAGCTTTCACCCCGATTAATACTGAGTCAAACCAACTTGTTCAGCCGACTAAAGAGCTATCTACAGACTCTAAACCAGAGGATTCTGATGACCAAACCTTCAGCCTTGATTTTGATTTGTAAGGGAAATACAGGGCTCCCGTGAGGTTGGTCAGCCGATGCTGTAGTCTCAGAGTCAGCGCCCAAGGATGTCACCAGTCGAAGTTAGAGAGCTTTTCACCCAGACATTTTGGTTGTGATAAAAATTACCACGTTGTTCTAATGTAAACCCACCCAGCAATAATCCCAACCATACTTCTACCATCGGCATTTTAAAATCCGACACAAGCTGAATTTCAAAAATTACATTCGACTCACCCAAATAACTCCCGATGCTGATAAGCAAATCGAGAAACATCCTGACTAGCTACAGGTTTAGCATAAATAGCCTGATTGCGAATTGCTTGTATCTGTTCTGACTCTCGCTCCATAGCTGGTGTGAATTCTTGTCGCTGTTTCAGCAAATCCTCAAACTCAATTTCCCCAGGTCTACCTTGATAAAAAGCCTCCTCAGCACAACGACGGACTGCATTACCAATTTCTGCCGGACTGCAAATGCGATATTCAGCCAACAGTCTACGCCATTGATCATCACTCCAAGGTGAGTTATTGTCTCGAAAAGCTGGAAAATACTTAGCTAGATGTAGATTGAAAACTTCATATCTTGCCCCTTCATGGGGTAAATCC
>JBGTMK010000684.1:0-7278 GCA_041743605.1 Nostoc sp. | reverse complement strand
TTATTTTTGGAGAGGCGATCGTAAATTTTATTTTCTTCCCAAAATTTTTGGATTTCAGGCTCACGCTTGATGGCGTTTGCCCGCATATCAAAATTAGTCTTGGGTAGGTTTACAGTATCTTTGTAACTTCCTGATTCGGTCACAGTCTCATGCCTAAAATTAGGTGTGCAGGTTTTATCAATTATAGGAGATGACCTGATAACCAAAATTCCCTATTTGAACGTCAGTTCGATCTCTTTGACTCGGCGACAGTGTACACACAAGTCTTTTAAAGTTACTGCGTAACGTAGGGCAGGTTAATTTTTGCAGGTTGATGCAACAAATGCAACAAAGGTGCAGGTGAAGAGACTGGTATCTACTCCGTAGCTCAGACTTGGAGAGGGAGGGTTTTGCGTAGTAAAACCAGGGAAAGGTTTCTAGACGATTAGCAAATCAGAAATTTTGCGGAAATTGAGGTTAAGCAACAGAAAGTAGTATACTTTTGTGGGTTCGCGTCTTGCCTACCCAAAAGTTTCGTCTAAAAACCAATAATTTTGGGGTTGCTCTAATGCTAAGTCCTGTAGTTACAGTCAGTATCTTTCAAAAACAACCCGACCCTAAAGGATTTTCAGCAGGTCAAGTCATCTTTGAAGAAGGACAGCCTGGTAATGAAATGTACGGCATTATCGAAGGAGAAGTGGATATAGTAGTCAATGGCAAGGTTGTAGAAACCATTGAAACGGGCGAAGTTTTTGGTGTCGGAGTACTTGTAGGAGTCGAAAATAGAACTTATACAGCTGTTGCCAAGGTGGATACCAAACTGGGTTTCCTTGATGAGAAAAAGTTTCTGTTTGCCGTTCAGGAAACACCAGTGTTTGCCTTAAAGGTGATGAAAAGTCACTCAGAACGTCTGAGTCGCTTGCATCGTCTGCTCTAAACCACCTTAGCCAGCAGAAGTTCCAAAACTAATTAAAATCTTTCACTAATCTTAAGTAACCACGCAAAATTAATTACAGTCATTGCGTTCGCGTAGCGTCTCGTAGAGAAGCATTCCCAGCCCTTGCGATTGCTTCATTTCGCAACTCTTGGAGACGCTACCGCGAACGCTGCATTCGCAATGACATTGTGTAATTAATTTTGTTTATAGGTGCAGAATTTACCGGAGGTAGTAATGGCACGTAAACGATTAATTATTGAAATGGGGATGGGAATAGATCAGCATGGACAAGAACCAACAGTAGCAGCATCTAGGGCAGTAAGAAATGCGATCGCTCACAATGCTTTACCTGGTGTTTGGGAAGTTGCTGGCTTAAGTCACCCCAATGAAATGATTATAGAGGTTCAGGTAGCAGTTCCATATCCAGAACAAGTTAGAGAAGAAGAAGTACTAGCTGTATTACCATTTGGTCGGAAAACTCTTACCGTAGAATCTGGGGGGATGATAGTTCAAGGGCGGGCGATTCCCGAACTCAATGATAAAAATGATGAAATGTTGATTGCGATCGCAGCTGTTACAGTTCTGATCGAAAATTAATAGCTGAGGTAAAAGCTGCAACATTTAGTTAATCAAATAAGGTATCTACATAACAACATTCCCGTGCATTTACATTGTTAGCTTTTGAAGTTTTACCCTCAAAACTAGCCTGGACATTGTACTGGTACAGTGTGCCAGAAGTTTGCTTACCTTAAACAATTAACTCAAACTCCTTGTGTGCTTAAGTCATGATCAACTTAGTGGCTCTGCGCTAAAGTAAAAACATTGGGATAAAAATCTCTGGCAGTAAGTTCAACTGAATCACTAATCTTTAGCACTGCGGCGATAATGTCTCAAGAACACAACGAATCACTCCAAATTCAGGAAATCACCAAACTCAAACCGAAACACTTTGCTGATTTAGTCAGATCAGCACAATTGATTTTTGACCCCACAGCCGGAGTTTCGGGAAGACACATCACAGTTGACTGGGAACAATTCGGAATTCCCCGTGATGTGGCAGATAATCTCAAATCACTTGGTCAGCAGTACCAATATGCATCTCCTCATATCCCTGTTGATGCCATTTGGAGTAAATTAACTCCAGAGACTCGTATTTGGTTCGTTGAAAATAAAGATCGGTTGTGGCAGCTTGAAGAAGCTTTCCCAGCCCTTGATGAAGATTAAACGGCTGAACCATTGAAAGGAATACAAATTATCTGTAGGGGGACAACGGCAGTTGTCCCCCTCTCCTCTATAGAAAGAAACTCTTGTGTAAATTTAGACTAGTAGTCAACCAAAGCAACTTTAGTGAATCAATGAAGTTCGTAGTCAGGACTTTAGTCCTTAATTTGAGCGCTAAAGCGCTCACTACAAACCTAGCAAACTTGACTTGACAGACTCTAATTATCTTGTGCGATCGCATTAGCTTGAGTAGATAAGTTAAATTATTGACGCTCCCCGCATTTCGCTACGCTACATACGGGGATTCTTGTTTCACTGAGCAACCTTGCCTAGACTTGTTGCCAAATCTGGGTATAGGGTCATCTCTCCACAAGCGTTAAAAGTTTCGGTGCGCCCCACCGTACTTAAGTCGTAATTAGTCTGTTTCAAGGCTTTGTTCAGTATATTAATGCTTGCGTTCAAATCCCTATCTAAAACACACCCGCATTTACAGATGTGAATACGAACAGATAGTGATTTCTTTACTGTTTCACCACAAGATGAACAGTTTTGACTTGTGAATTTTGGGTCAACAGGTACAACAATTCGACCATATATTTTCCCAAAGTATTCTAGCCATTGGGTGAACAGTGACCATGAAACATCACTAATAGACTTCGCAAGTTTACTATTTTTAACCATGTTTTTCACTTGCAGTTTTTCATACGCCACAAGGTCGTTAGACCTTACCACGCATAACGCTTGTTTAATTGCGTTATCTTTACGCTGACGAGAAACTTTCAAGTGCTTTCTGCCAAGACGGTTAATAGCTTTTTTGCGATTATTAGATCCCTTCTTTTTACGACTAACTTGTTTTTGAAGGCGTTTTAGTGCCTTCTCTGACTTGCATAAATATTTAGGGTTTTCTACAGTATTTCCTTGCGAGTCTGTGTAGAAGTGAGTCAGTCCAACATCTAAACCTATGGTTTTACCATTTGGCTGAGTATCTATATTCCGTTCTGCATCTACACAAAATTGAACATAGTAACCATCTGAACGTTTAACTATTCTGACTCGCTTGACTTGTTTAATTTGGTAAAAGTGTAAGTCCCAAGTACCAATTAACTTTAGCTGACCAATATTGCATTTATCTGTGAATTTAATGTACTTGCGGTCATCTGAAAGTTTCCATCCACTCAATTTATATTCAACTGAACGATTATTTTTTTGGAATCTTGGATACCCCTTTTTACCCGGAATTTTAGCTTTGCAATTGTCAAAAAATCTCTTGATTGCAAACGCTGTTCTTTCTGCTGCTGCTTGTCTTGCTGAGGAATTTAATTTATCAGCAAAGTCAAACCCGTTGGCTATAACAGCAGTGTATTTATTCAAGTCGTAAGGTTTAACATTTTGATTGTCCATCCAAAAACGCAAGCACTTATTACGGATGAATTTAGTAATCCGCAACGCTTCATCTATCTGTTGATATTGTCGCAAAGTGCCTTTGGCTTTGAACTCAAAAACAATCATTATTTTTACCTTATCGACCTGAAGGTATTTTATAATATTTTAGGGAGTAACACAATTCCTAAAATTGTTAAATACTCAACTATCCCTCTCTCTGTTCTTGCTCCGCAAGAAATCATTCAAGGGATGTCTCGTATTTAACTGCCTTTCATCCCCACACTCCGCTATCGCTACGTATGGGGTCTTCCCGGCAATTTAGATAAAAAAGCTTATATAGATGGATCACAGCCTAAGTGTTGCTCCCAGCCTGGAAGAACACACTCATGAAAATCCTATTGTTACCAAACAACAGCTATTTGCGAAGCAACTAATTGTCCTTGTCTTGGAAATATTTCTGGCATTACCTCTGGGTTTACTCCTCGCCAAGTTTCAAATTGGCAGGATTGCCTGGATCTTTGGTGGGATTGCAGCTGGTACAGTCGTTCTTCAAGGGTGTCGAGTTTTTTATCAATATTCTCCCCAACCTAACCGCACTGCGAGAAAAGTCGGAATGGCACTTGTAGGCTTAACTGTCGGCGCTTCCAATGCTCACGGTAATTTCGCTAGTGTTGCTTCTGGTATTCCCGTATTTATTTTTCTTACCTTGTTTCTACTGCTGAGTGGCAGCCGTATCGGTTATATTTACTCCCGCGTCACCAAAACCAACCTCATGACAGCAATGCTGGCTACCGTTCCTGGTGGCGTCGGAATTATGGCAGCGATCGCCGCAGATTACAATAAAAATGTTAGCTTGGTTGCCCTAGTACAAGCGATTCGTGTCACCTCAGTAGTTGTTCTAATTCCCTTCATCGCTAAGACATCAGCTGGCAATTACTATCCGCAAACACTCCCAATCAAAGCTGCTTGGCTTAATTTCGATCCATTTCAACTAGAATTACTCTTCTTAGTACTGGTAATTACTGGATTAGTAGTTTATCCAGCTATATTATTTAAAATTCCCGCAGGTGATTTCTTTGGTGCATTGTTGATTGGTATTGGGTTTAATCCTTTGCTACATTGGCTGCCTTTTGTGGATAATATTAGCTTTAGTCCGCCGCCTTTAATTAACTTATTGGGTCAAATGCTCCTGGGAATTACTATTGGAGAGTATTGGGGAGACAAACCCAACTTTAGAAAGCGGACTGTGGGCTATGCCTTGATCTCTGTAGGAATGACCCTCATCGCCGGAGCGATCGCTGCTATACTTGCCATGCAATTAACTTCTTGGGACTGGTTAACCTGTTTACTAGTCACAGCCCCAGGAGGATCAGCAGAAATGATCTTGGTTTCCCTGGCACTGAATCATAATGTTGAAATTGTCACAACTGGTCATTTAGTGCGACTAATTGCGATTAATAGTTCCTTACCCCTTTGGGTATTTTTGTTTCGCCGCCTCGATGAGCAACTTTCTGAACCAGTTTAATTCTTTAAAGGCATTGGGGATTGGGCATGGGGCATAGGGCATTAGTTTTTTACAAATGACAAATGACAAATGACAAATTAGCTTATTCTTTTGTTATCCAAATACTAAGGATGCTTTAGATGGTTGCCCAAATTCAAGAACTTGAAGCGCAGCACTGGGTTAAAACTCGTTCTTCCCTCGACTCTAGCGAATCGACTTTCCTGATTTGGAAAGGTAAAATTTACGCCTTTATCCCCGGTGAGAAGAGACAACTTCTGTTTAAGATGCAGGGATTGAGTGTTAGCCGATGTATTCCCACAGCAGAGGGTAGTTGGGATTTTACTTCTAGGGAACTAACTTACTACCTCAACCCAAAAACAGATGAAGTCTTATCCAAATGGGAGAATCCTTGGACAGGCGAGACAGTTCCGGTGATTCACGTTGCCAATAATCCAGTACAGGGAAAGTTTGAGGGAAATTTCCCTGCACAAGTAGATGGTGACAGCACAACCTTTGTTTTTGATATATTTCCCTATTACCCCAACCCCCTAGCAGACGATCGCAAATTTGCCGAATACAGCCCTAATCCAATTTATCAGGCAGCGGAATTGTTTAAATTAACAGTGCCAACCGCAGATTTATTCAACACAGCCCTTTCCTCAGTTTCTGAACTTAAACTGAGTTGGGATCGCATTGGTCAATGGCTTCCCTGGATGAAAATGGGCGATCGCCCCGGTCAACTGATCTATAGTGCTATTGGTAGCAAAGTCAATGGTTTAACAGAACTACCCCCACTGCTGCAAGACGAAATTAATAACCGTATTCCTCTATATAAACAAGCCCCAAAAGAATTGATAGATGGAGAAGATATGACTTCCTGGTTGTACTTTCAAAAGCACTTTCCAGCTTACTTGGCTGGTGAAATCTTCCCGCTTCCCCAAGCAGAAGAATTGTAAACTCTTGGCGATCGCTGAATTGGGGAGCAGGGGGGCAGGGGGAGAATAAAAAACTACCTCTTTCTCCTCTTTTCCCTGCCCCCTGCCCCTCTGCCTCTTTTCAATCCCCAATTCACTCTTCACCTGAACAATCAAATAGATGTAAACCTAACCGTTGGGAAAGTTCTTCACACACTTTTACCCCCCGGACACTGTTACCACGCACATCCAGCAACGGCGAAAAAACTCCAATGCCCATCTTATTGGGTACAACTGCCATAATCCCGCCAGTAACACCGCTTTTCGCCGGAAACCCAATTTTGTAAGCCCATTCACCTGCAAAGTTATACATCCCACAGGTATACATAACACTTAGAATATCTTTGATGTAACGCTTATCTACCGCCCGTTCTTTGGTGATGGGATTAATCCCTCTGTTAGCAAGGGTGGCCGCCATCACTGCTAAGTCTTGACAATTCACCATCACAGCACACTGCTGGAAATAAAGATCCAGCGCCTCTTCAATGTTCCGGTCAATCATGCCAAAGTTAAGCATTAGATGCGCCATTGCACGGTTCCGATGGCCTGTACTCCGTTCTGAGGTAAAAACTGAAATATCAACGAATACGTCCCGGCCAATATATCGGCGAAACATATCTAGCATTCGGTTGAGTCGTTCGGTGGGGCCGGAACCTTTAATTAAGCTCGTGGTTGCGATCGCTCCAGCATTTACCATTGGATTATAAGGTCGCTTCGATTGCTCATCCAAAATAATCGCGTTGAATGCATCCCCCGTCGGTTCCACGCCAACTCTAGTCAAAACATAATCCCGTCCATGATCTTCTAAGGCCAGTCCATAAGCAAACACCTTGGAAATTGACTGAATCGTAAAAAGTTGCTCGTAGTCCCCAACGTTGTAAACCTGACCATCTACTGTCACAATACAAATGCTGAACGAGTCCGGGTTTGCCTTTGCCAGTTCGGGAATGTATTTCGCTACTGCACCCTCCCGCAGGGACTTGTACTGGGAATGCAAATCGTTGAGAACAGCTAATAATGGCGATGGCTCTATTTCTAAATCTCCTTGATTTGTCATTAGGCTGATAGCATTTCCAAAATACTCACTATATATAGTAGGGGTGCAGCTGTACACATTGGTGTCAACTTAACCCAAAAATTATGTCCCGCAAGGAACTGAAGTTCCAAGAATCATAGCGAAAGTCATCTTCAGATGACTAGATATCCCCAAAAATATTCAGTCTACTTCAGTAGACTTTAGCTATGAGCCAGAGAATTCATTCTCTGGCGGGTTATGAAGC
>JBGTMK010000683.1:0-5102 GCA_041743605.1 Nostoc sp. | reverse complement strand
GTTGTCCTTTTGTAAGCGTAACTGCCATGATTTGGTAGACTCCTTAAATTTTTTACTAGTATCAGTTATGTCTCTGCAATAAATAATTGCCTATTTGTACCGTTCGAGAAGTGCTTGTAAGCCGCCTTGATAACCCGAACCTACAGCGTTGAGACGCCATTGAATCCAATCATTACGCGTGTTTTTTTTTACAAACAGCCTTAATGAAAACACTTAATTTATATTTTTTTGAATTAAGCTTTTTAAGTGTTACTACTGGTACTGGGACTTAAATATTTTTGAGGGATCAACAAGCCTCAAACTCATGCAGGGTAAGGGAAATACACCGAATGCTCAAAAATAACTGAAATCCAGATATATCAATATACTAAGCAAAACGCTGTCAAAGTCTTTCTGCATATAGATTTGACACTCGGAAATACTATATTAGTTATTAACCCTTTTTTATCACTCTCAATACAATTCAGTTAAGCATTTCTTTATTCTCTCAGTGCCCTCTGCGTCTCTGTGGTTCGTAAAAAAAATTGACTTTGGCAAAGAGTTTTAGCCTTAACTGAACCGTATTGTTTTTTATCTTTCATTTCTAAAGCAAGTAATAATAACATGAAAACTTTCTGTCTTTACTTTAGATGATTGCTATTTGACAACAAAAAAACGGTAGAGTATTGATGACTCTACCGTTTTCTAGTTTTTATTTGAGATTTAAATCCCAAACCCTAAATCTTACTCAACACCTTGAGGTAACAATTCCCGGCGCTGTTGAGAACTAACTTGGACAATGCCATTTTCATCCACATCAACAAGGGCTGTATCGCCATCTTTGATACGACCAGACAGAATTTCTTCTGCTAGGCTATCTTCTAACAGGCGCATAATTGCCCGACGTAATGGCCTTGCGCCGTAGCTGGGACTGTAACCTTCAGTGATCAATCGATCCTTAAAGCGGTCTGTGACTTCTAAGGTGATACCCTTTTCAGTCAGACGACCAAATACTTCCTTGAGCATAATTTCGGCGATTTGGGTCACTTCCGGCTTGTTCAACTGACGGAAGACGATAATTTCATCGAGTCGGTTGAGGAACTCTGGACGGAAGTACTGCTTGAGTTCTTCGTTGACCAAAGAGCGAATCCGGTTGTAAGTTGACTCGCTGGCATCTTCGGAGAATTCAAAGCCGATACCGCTACCGCCTTTTTCAATCACCTTAGAACCAATATTGGAAGTTAAAATCAGCAAGGTGTTCTTAAAGTCCACCGTGCGACCTTTGGCATCAGTTAACCGACCATCTTCCAAAATTTGCAGCAGCATGTTGAAGACATCGGGGTGGGCTTTTTCGATTTCGTCGAACAACACCACGGTGTAAGGACGCCGCCGCACGGCTTCGGTTAGCTGACCACCTTCGTTATAGCCAACATAACCTGGAGGGGAACCAATCAGCTTGCTGACGGTGTGACGCTCCATGTATTCGGACATATCTAAGCGGATCATCGCTTCTTCGGAACCGAAGAAGTAAGCAGCTAAGGATTTCGCCAACTCGGTTTTACCTACACCAGTAGGCCCAGAGAAGACAAAGCTAGCTATGGGTCGATTGGGATTTTTCAAACCGACACGAGCGCGACGAATTGCCCGTGAAACTGCTTTCACAGCTTCATCCTGACCGATTAAACGCTGATGCAAGGTGTCTTCCATGTGCAGCAGCTTTTCAGATTCAGATTCGGTGAGTTTGTTCACCGGTACTCCAGTCCAAGAAGCGACAATGTGAGCAATGTCTTCTTCTGTAACTACAGGTTCTTCACCTTCTGTGCCAGTTGCATTGGTCTTGCTTTGAGCGATCGCGCGGATTTCAGCTTTGATTTCCATTTCGCGATCGCGCAGTTCTCCAGCTTTGTCAAAGTCTTGAGAGCGCACTGCGTCATCTTTTTCTTTTAATATCTGACGCAGTTCTTTGTCTAACTCTTTGGCTGCGGGTGGCAGCTGGGAGTTAATCAAGCGCACTCTAGAACCAGCTTCATCAACTAAGTCGATGGCTTTATCTGGGAGGAAGCGATCGCTAATGTAACGGTCTGATAACTTCGCCGCCGCCACCAATGCTTCGTCGGAGATTTTCAGTTTATGGTGTTGCTCGTAGCGTTCGCGCAGACCATATAAAATTTCAATTGTTTCATCAACTGTAGGTTCGCCAACCATTACTGGTTGGAAACGCCGCTCTAGGGCTGCATCTCGCTCAATGTGCTTCCGGTATTCATCTAGGGTTGTAGCACCGATGCACTGCAACTCACCTCTGGCCAAAGCTGGCTTGAGGATATTCGCTGCGTCAATAGCACCTTCGGCTGCACCCGCACCAATTAAGGTGTGTACCTCATCAATCACGAGAATGACATTACCCGCCGAGCGGATTTCATCCATGATTTTTTTCAAGCGTTCTTCAAATTCACCCCGATACTTGGTTCCTGCTACGAGCAAACCAATATCCAATGTGACGACGCGTTTATCTTCGAGGATGTCAGGGACATCTTTGGTGGCAATGCGTGAAGCTAAACCTTCAGCGATCGCCGTTTTACCAACCCCTGGTTCCCCAATCAGCACTGGGTTATTTTTGGTTCGGCGACCCAATATCTGGATCACCCGCTCAATTTCCTTGGCGCGTCCCACCACTGGATCGAGCTTATTGTCTATCGCCATCTGGGTCAGGTTTGAGCCAAATTCATCCAGAGTCGGGGTTTTTGTGCGCCCGGATGAACCGCCTGGTGAAACTTCGGCAGTTTCTCCCAACATACGGATGACTTGGGTTCTGACCTTAGATAGATCCACACCGAGGTTTTCTAGCACCCTGGCTGCGACGCCTTCCCCTTCGCGGATTAGGCCCAACAGCAGATGCTCGGTGCCAATGTAGTTATGCCCCAGTTGGCGTGCTTCTTCCAAGGAGAGTTCTAAAACTCGCTTTGCCCGTGGCGTAAACGGAATTTCCACGGCAACAAAGCCTGATCCCCGTCCTATAATTTTTTCAACTTCAATTCGGGCATCTTTAAGATTGACGCCCATTGATTTCAGCACCTTGGCAGCCACCCCAGTGCCTTCGCCAATCAGACCCAGGAGGATCTGCTCGGTTCCAACAAAGTTGTGACCTAAACGGCGGGCCTCTTCTTGGGCCAGCATGATTACCTTAATGGCTTTTTCTGTGAAGCGTTCAAACATGGCATTTTTCCCATCACCTGCGGTCGTGCCGGTATGCTGATTTTAGCACAGGCAAAGCTTTTGGATGCCTGTATAACAGATTATAGACATCCTGAAGCTATGACTTGGGTTGATGGGCTAATTGTTAACTCTTGACTACTTTTATGTGGCTAGTGTACTGAGGAGCTTTAGTTCACCAGCGTTTTTGAGATTTACTACAAACAGTTCACTGCTTACATTGAGAGTTGGTTTACTTAATCCCAAACATTTATGTATAACATATATATTTTTTTATATCAAGCAAAATTAATTTATATAGCTTTGTCTTATAAAGATCATTATTTATATAAAATATTTATATAGAAATAGGTGCAGCAAAGTTGCATTTTTTTGCTGAAGCTGATCCAAACCCGATAATTCAAAATTAATAATGCCCAACACCTAAATAATTCGTAATTAATTACGAATTACGAATTACGAATTACGAATTACGAATTAGTTAAAAATCAAGTGCCAAGAGGATTTGTCCAGGCGATCGCTAATTATGGAATGCCACTGGTCTAAAGTTGCTTGAAATTTGGAGTGTTGTAAGTCTGGAAGCCAAAGAATGAGCGCGTCCTCATCGTTATCTTGGTAGTAACGCCGCCGCCGCCCAGCTGTTTTGAAGCCAAATTTTTGATATAAAGATATGGCTCCCAAGTTGGAAGCTCGGACTTCGAGGGTAGCTCGCTCCATTTTGCGATCGCAAGCTGTCTTAATGAGTGAATATAATAAAGCCGCACCCATTCCTTGACGGTGATATTGAGGATGAACCGCCAAAATTGTAATGTGGGCTTCGTCTAAAATTGACCAAAAGCAACCCATTCCTAGCAAACTCGTGTTGGAGGAGGGAGAAAATAAACCGAGTATATCGCTGTTGGGACTATCCAATTCTCGTTTGTAGCCCTCCAGAGTCCAAAGTCCGCCAAAACAGGCTTGATCGAGTTCCAGAATAGCACTGAGATTTTCTAATGTCAGTAATTTAATTTCTAAGTCTAATGAGATCACATTTATTGAATAACGTTACAAACCCTTTGTACACTGGGAATCGGGAGACAAATTCAAAGCCCGTAATTTGAACAAGGAAAATTTTTATAGTTATGGTATCGACTCACCCCACTGGGGTTCAACATTCTGGAAGTCAATATTTACCTCAAAGGCACGACACCAACACAAACCCATCGCCTAATCAAGAACTTTTACCCTTGACTGCCAAAGTTCATAATCATGACCTCCTGGAAATTGGTGGGTGTGATGTCACAACCCTAGTTGAACAATTTGGTTCACCTTTATATATTTTAGATGAAGAAACCCTGCGTTCGGCTTGTCAGCAATACCGAGATACTTTCAAGCAATACTACGAGGGCGAATCTCAAGTATTGTACGCCTCAAAAGCTTGGAATTGTTTAGCAGTTTGTGCGATCGCGGCATCAGAAGGTTTAGGAATTGATGTCGCATCAGGCGGAGAATTATACACTGCGCTGCAAGCAGGTGTCAATCCTGAGAAAATCTATCTTCATAACAATAATAAATCTCGTGAAGAACTGATTTTTGCCACAGAAGTCGGTTGCACTATTGTGGTGGATAACTGGCACGAGTTACGCACTTTAGTAGAAATTGTTGAGAGGGCAAATTCTCCCTCCGTACAGCCTCGTTTCTTGTTGCGCTTGACTCCGGGTATTGAATGTCACACACATGAATATATCCGCACGGGGCAATTAGATAGTAAATTTGGCTTTGATCCCAATGAATTAGAGGAATTATTTACTTTTGTCAGCAAACAGTCTTTCCTTAACTGCTTAGGGTTACATGCTCATATCGGTTCCCAAATTTTTGAGCGCCAACCGCATCGAGATTTAGCGGCTCTGATGGTACAGTGGTTACGTGATGCG
>JBGTMK010000682.1:0-4306 GCA_041743605.1 Nostoc sp. | reverse complement strand
AAGTAGGTAATAGAGCATGGGGATAAGCAATTCCAAATGACGTTCTCTACGAGACGCTAAAAGCGTAGCTTGCTTCTCTATAAGAGTACGCGGACTCGCTAACGCTGCGCTATCCACCAGTCGCACAAAATTCATTCTGTTAGCGGTAGCGGGGCGTTTAGCCCATTCTGGCTCCTGACTCCTGAATTCTGTTTCGATAAACCTTTCTACAATGGTTTTTACACAAAATCCGGTATAAAGAACAACTATGGAATACAACAAAATTTTTGACAAAGCGTTTTTATTGTAGTGGGAAATCTGCGTTATCGCACAGCCCTTTTCCTGAAGGCTCAAAGTAATTAGCTATTGAACAAGGCCTTAGTTAGGGGTTTCTCGTTAGCAGCGCCAATCAAAATTTTAATTGTCTTTTAATACATTAAACCCCATTTTTGGTGTAATATTTTGGCTCAATTTCATAGTTTTGCAACAAAAGATTACAAAAACTCATTATATCGCAATTGAATTTTACATACAGAGCAGTGAGCCGAAAACAGTACAATTCCTGAATTGCTCTACAGACGGTTGAGAGTATCATATCGGAGTGATGAGTGAAAGTGATTGTTAATTCAACACTCCAAATTTAAAATTTAGGATTGCTCGCTGTGAATGATACCTTCAACTTAAGACAACAAATGTCAACCAAAAACATTATTCTTTTCGTTTTATTACTGTTTATCCCGGTTTCTGTAGCAGCCCACTTTCTGGAATGGGGAGAATTAATAGTTTTCATTACAGCTGGATTAGCAATTCTGCCCTTAGCAGCTTGGATGGGTACAGCTACAGAAGAAATTGCTGTCGTAGTCGGGCCATCATTGGGGGGCTTGTTAAACGCCACCTTTGGCAATGCTACAGAACTAATCATCGCCTTAGTGGCGCTGAACGCTGGATTAATAAATGTAGTCAAAGCCAGTATCACGGGATCGATTATTAGCAACTTACTACTGGTGATGGGTTTTTCCATGCTTTTGGGAGGACTGCGCTACAAAGAACAGACATTTCAGCCAATTGTGGCGCGGGTGAATGCTGATTCGATGAATTTGGCGGTGATTGCCATGTTAATGCCAACGGCAATGAATTATACCTCTCAAGGAATTAACGAACAAACACTGCAAAATTTTTCTATTGCTGTTGCTGTGGTGTTAATCCTGGTTTATGCCCTAACGCTGCTATTTTCGATGAAAACCCACTCCTATCTTTATGATGTGGGTGTAGCAGAGACAGAAGAAGAGGAAATCCCTCATGCTAAACCAAATATGATGTTGTGGATTGGTGTCTTGCTAGTATGTACCTTACTAGTAGCATTTGAGTCAGAAATGTTAGTTGCTTCTCTGGAAGTGGCCACATCTCAACTAGGTTTGACGGCGCTGTTTACAGGGGTGATTTTGGTTCCTATTATTGGTAATGCGGCTGAACACGCTACAGCAGTCACCGTGGCGATGAAAAATAAAATGGATCTTTCCCTTTCGGTAGCTGTGGGATCAAGTATGCAGATTGCCTTGTTTGTCGCGCCCGTGTTGGTGATAGCAGGGCGGATAATGGGTAAACCAATGGATTTGGATTTCCAACCCTTTGAATTAGTAGCTGTGGTTGCGTCAGTGTTGATTGCAAACAGTATTAGTTCCGATGGTAAGTCCAATTGGCTGGAAGGCACTTTGTTATTAGCTACCTATACAGTGTTGGGATTCGCCTTCTACTTCCATCCAGTTATAGAAGGTATAGGCTAGTACTGCAAGGCGGAAGTCAGCCCCTTTGGGGAAGTCAAAAGTCAAAAGTCAAAAGTTTTGTATATCAGGGCTTTTGCAAGTTTTAAAATAGTAGCTTGATTTCCGCCGTGCTGTACTAGTTAAGCAGTGCGTAGGCGTAGCCCGTTGTAGACATCGCTCATAGTTTAACGGATTCGGAGAAGTCCATATCCTCAACGCCAGTAAAATAAAGAGATATAAGAGCGATCGCCTATATGAGCTACTGCCTTAATCCCCACTGTCCCAAGCCGGAAAATCCCGCTCATGTCAATTTTTGCGTGACTTGTGGTTCCAAGTTACTCCTCAAAGAACGTTACCGTGCGATCAAACCAATCGGACAAGGTGGTTTTGGCAAAACCTTCTTAGCTGTGGATGAAGATAAACCCTCAAAACCACGCTGCGTAATTAAGCAATTTTATCCCCAATCCCAAGGCACTAACACTCTTGCCAAAGCCGTAGAGTTATTTAATCAAGAAGCTGTGCAATTAGATGAGTTGGGCAAACATCCCCAAATTCCCGAACTACTGGCATATTTTACCCAAGAAGCTCGGCAGTATCTTGTACAAGAATTTATCGACGGGCAAAACTTAGCTCAGGAATTAGCACATAGAGGTGCTTTTAGTGAAATACAAATTTGGCAATTACTAAGTGATTTATTACCAGTTTTACAATTTTGCCATGCTAGACACGTAATTCACCGCGATATTAAACCAGAAAACATTATTTTACGCCAGAGCGATCGCAAACTAGTATTAGTAGATTTTGGTGCTGCTAAATCTGCCACTGGCACTGCCTTAAATAAAACTGGTACAAGTATTGGTAGTCCAGAATATGTTGCACCTGAGCAAATGAGAGGTAGGGCTGTTTTTGCCAGCGATATTTACAGTTTGGGTGCGACTTGTATTAATTTATTAACTGTGCGATCGCCTTTCGATTCTTATGATACCAATAACGATACATGGGTATGGCAGCAATACTTGCAAACTCCTGTTAGTAATCAGTTGAGTCGTATTCTCAACAAAATGCTAGAAAGTATCCCAATTCGGCGTTATCAAACAGTAGACGAAGTTCTCAACGACTTAAATCAACAGTCGAAAGTAGTAGCTACGCCAGCAATTGCGCCAAAACCTATCCCTCAAGTCCCACCCAATTCTCCACCCACATTTGTATCGCCATCTCCTAGTCAAATTGATCTAGAATTAGAAGAAATGAAAACTCAATTTTTAGGTGGCAATAAACCTCAATCAAATAAAATACAACCACAAATTTCCACATCTGGATCTACTAGTACAAATGAAATAGATCAAGAATTAGAAGAATTAAAAGCCAAATATCTTGGTAATAACAATCCTTAAAAATCCATCCGCTTAAATAAACGCTATGTTTTGCATTTCTACATACAGCAGATTTCAAGTTGGTGAGGTACACAAGCTAAGTCTGTTACCCAGGTATAAAGCGTGTTTTACTCCTGAATTCTGAATTCTGTATTCTGCTGTAATTAATCGTCCTCTAGACTAATTAATTCTCTAGTATCATAGCTTGCTGCCCTTGAGGCGAAGTTGCGTAGCCGAAGAAAGCTTGAACTCCAGGACTAGCAGGGTTTTTATAGACATAAAACAGTTGCCGTTGGTAAGGATAACCGCTTGCATCGGGAGTCAATCCATCAATTGGAACAAATCGTACTGTTTGTTGATTGGCAACTTGTTCAAAGGTTGCATAGCCGATGCCATCAGTTCCTAAAGCTTGGAGGAGAGGAGTTGTGGCATCTCGTGGTAGTGTTGCAATGTTTGGTGTTGTGCCAAAATTAGCTCCCTTCAACACCATTTCCTGAAATGCTTGATGCGTTCCACTAATTGCCGGTCGATTAATGACTCGGATAGTTCTACTGTTACCACCTACGGCTGACCAATTGTTAATTTTACCCTGAAAAATATCTGCTACTTGGGCGCTGGTTAATCCTTGATTAAAAGGATTTGCTTTGCCAACCACAAGCGCGATCGCATCTTTTGTCACAGACACCGCCATCAATCCCTGACTTTGTTCTTGTGCAGTTAGCGATCGCGATACCGCCGCAATATCTGCTCTACCCGCTACCAGATTCGCGATCCCATTTTGAGAACCATTAGCACTAGTAACAACATTTGTACCAGGAAACTGTCTCTCAAAAGCTCTTTTGAGATTTTGGTTAATTGTCACCATGCTCGTAGATCCGTCTATTCTCACAGTAGTACCGCTTGGTAGCGAACTTGGGGGTGAAAAAGTCGAATTACCAGCAGAAGGTGTGTTAACTGGAGGACTAACATTACCTGGCCTGATTACAAAGAACCAGTAACCACCACCGATTAAAGCTAGAAAAATCAGGATAAAAACAATTGGAGGAGGAGCGCTTTTTTGACTCATAACTTTTTACTCTGGTAATTTTTCAAGACTCGATTCACTTAACATTTGCAAACGACGAGAAACTTCATCATCTACAGTCATCCGTTCTATTTCAGCCTGGAGTTTTTCAGTTGAATTTTCAGAGA
>JBGTMK010000681.1:0-8146 GCA_041743605.1 Nostoc sp. | reverse complement strand
CTTCGTCGCATCGGTGCAAGGACATACCCTGATTTACTCCAGGCATTAAATGCGGCATTCGCAGAAGTGACGATAGAGAATTTACTCGGTTGGTTTACTCACTGCTGCTACTGTACTTCAGAAGACTGATAACCGCTATAGAACTGTTGGGCATAAAAACGGGCATACCGTCCTTCTTGAGACAACAGGGAGGTGTGAGTACCAGCTTCAACCACCTGTCCTTGTTCGATTACGAGAATGCAGTCAGCTCGACGAACGCTGCTCAAGCGATGGGCGATAATAAACACGGTACGGTTTTGCATCACTCGTTCTAGTGCTTCTTGAACTAGTGCTTCTGATTCAGAATCGAGGGCAGAGGTGGCTTCATCCAAGATGAGAATTCGAGGATCATTGGCAACTGCTCTAGCGATCGCTAATCTTTGGCGTTGTCCTCCTGATAGGTTAACTCCCCGCTCTCCCACCCAGGTATGATAACCCTGAGAAAACTGGGTGATAAAGGAGTGAGCATTGGCAATCTTGGCTGCTTCCTGAATCGCTGATATATCTAATTTTTCCTGACCGTAACCGATATTTTCAGCGATCGTTCCCGAAAAAAGGGTAACATCTTGAGGAACAATGCCAATTTGATGGCGCAAGCTGGTGAGTGTGACATCACGGATATCAATATCATCAACCAGAATTTGACCTTTCTGAGGATCATAAAAGCGAAGTAAAAGGTTAATTAACGTTGATTTACCTGCTCCAGAAGAACCAACCAAGGCAATGACATCACCAGGAGAAGCGTTCAAGCAGAGATCCTTAAGAACTGGCTGATCGGAATTGTAGGCGAAATCGACATGACGATACTCTACCTTGCCCATAACCCTTGGCATTGCCTGAGCATTCGATTTTTCGCTGATACTAGGCTCCTTCGCCATCAGTTCAAAGATGCGTTCAACAGAAGCTTCAGTCTGTTTGTACTCGTTGTAATTGCTAATCATCAGGTCGATTGGCTGAATCAGTAAAGCCACAGCAGCTAAGAAACTGATAAATCCTTGAGCAGTCAGCTGATTCTGAGAAATCTGCCATCCTCCCAATAAAAACAGCAGCATAATACTAACTGCTTCCAAGAAACCAACAACGGGAAACTGAATAGATTTGAGTTGTAGAGCGCGATACTTAGCTTGGCGATTGATTTCTGCTTCTTGATTGAATCGCTTCACCTCATATTCTTGGGCTGCAAAAGCTTGAACGACGCGAATCCCACTAAATACCTCAGTTAGCATCGCCGACAAATTGGAAACCTGATTTTGGCTCTGGCGAGATAGCACGAGTAATCGCTGACCAAATTGCCCGATCAACCAAGCCATTAAAGGAGCCAAAATCAAACCCGCAAGAGTGAGCGGCCAATTCAGGTAGAGCATGTAAATGGGAATTGCAATTAACTGCAACAAATTGGAAAGAAACTGATGGGATAACTTGTCTACAATCTCGCCGACGCGATCGATATCTTCTGTCAGACGATAAGTCAAGTCTCCCGTCTGTGTGGTTTCAAAGTAATCTAATCCAAGTTTGTGCAGGTGAGCATAAACCCGCTTACGCAAGTTTAAAACCATGTTCAGGGCAGCAGCGATCATAAAGACATTCTGCCCGTATTGACAAAGCCCTCGAACCAAAAATACCACAGTGGCTAGTCCGAGCCAGTAGGCAATCCGGTTTACATTTCCCTGGCCAAGATAAAAAGCGACCTGACCTGCTAAATAGGGCACTGCTAGGGTGAATAACACAAATCCTAGAATACAAGCCAATCCCCGAATTAACAGCGGCCATTGGGGCCAGAGATAAGGCAACAGTTGCCAGTAACTAGAGCGGACTTTCATAGGTAAGTTAAGAATTCAGGAGTTAGGAGTTAGGAGTCAGAATTCAGAATTCATAATTAAGGTGCGTTACGGCGTTAGCCTACCACACCATGTTACCCAACCGTACTGACTCCTAAATGCTGACGAAATTTCTACTTAGTTTCTCCTAGTGGTATGGCAAGCAAAAAAATTGTGCATTAGTTTGACTCTTGTGGGATGGGCGTCTCGCCATTGGTGTCAACTTAACGTGAAACTGCACGTCCACCAGGAATTGAAATTCCTGGCTCATAGCCGAAGTCATCTAAAGATGACTAAACATCCCGAAAAATCTTGAGTCTACTTCAGTAGACTTTAGTTATTAGGCGGGAACTTCAGTTTCCGACGGGTACTCAAGCCAAGCCAGAAGCCATTTCTAGCTTAAGTTGACACCTATGGCGTCTCGCCCGTCCGTGCGGGCAAGATGCCCACACTACAAGAAAAATTTATTGCAACATTTTAGCCTTGACAGTCCATTAGAGAGTTTAGTAGAAAGCGGGCAATTCTCTCAGACGCGCCGGGTGGGCCAAATCGCTCAGGGCCATTTTCTTTGCACTTAGCCAGGTAGTCTGAATCTTCTAAAGTTTCAACTACTCGTTTCGCTGCTTGCTTGAGAATCTCAGGGGTTGCTGGCTTAGTGCCGATGGTTTGGGCAGAAATACCCAACAGCCGCGTTTGCGCTTCTGCAAATTGATAGGTAAATTGCGGGCCTTCTCCGGGAATCTGGATAATAGGTTTGCCGATCGCTACAGCTAAATCCACTGCCAACCCTGCCATTCCAATGACGAGGGTAGAGTAATACAAGATATCACTGAAGGCATCTGAGTAACATCTCACTTCTACAAGCGGTGATTCCTCAGCAGAACTTCCTGGAGGAGAATAGGTGAGTATGCCTTGATTCAGTTGCCAACCTTGACTTTTAGCAATGTCGTCTAATTGTTCCATCAAATTTGGTACCAAGGCGGCGCGAAACTGGAATCCTGACTCAGGCATCACCTTGGCAATTTCTACCACCAGTTGCAACTGCAAACAGAAATTTCGTGCGGCTTCCGGCATCCGCGATCCTGGTAAAAGTGCGATCGCAGGAACGTCTGGTTTCAGGTACAAATCTTTACCAACGGGGACGAGGCGATCTAAAGCCGGAATCCCACCAAACTGAGCTTTAGCTATACCTTGCCGCTGGAGATCAGAAGCCGTATAGGAATCTCTGGTAAAAACTGTCAAACATCGAGAAGAATTCAGATCGTGCCACAGCAGTGGATTGATACGCAATTGCCCTTCATAGATGGCAGAAAGACAAGAGATAAACGAAACGAAAGGACGTTTTGTTAAGTAAGCAAATGTCTGGGAGACAAAATCCCCAGTAGCCATAATTAAATCGCAGTTGGGAGCATACTGTAACACCGCTTGTAACTGTCGCCACGTTAACCCAATCAATCCCGATTGAAAATCTTTGAGTAAATAGAGCCGCTTCATGTAAAAGAATCCCCCAGAGGGCATTGTTTGTGTGGGCCCAATAATCGGAATGTCCAAGCTGCGGTAAGCTTTTCCTTCCCCCACAATCGGCATTGCCGCCATCTCAATAGAAGGACACAATTGGCGCAAGGTCTGAATAACGTGAGAGGTGTGGTTGTCCTCTCCGTGGCCGTTACTGATAAACAAGATTCGCTTAGAAGGCATCTTGGATAGGTCTAAAATGTTTCTTTGGTGAAATTTTTAACCTACATTGGGTGAGTAGGCGAAGAGATTGATAGTATTTTTACTTTTGAGAGTTTGTAATTTTTATAGACAAATCTATAAAGTTACTTTTTCAGGGTAAACCGGAATGGAATTACTGCTAATCCCTGTTTTTGCAGACGCTAATCTATCAGAGAATACAGTATTAGGAGTACAAGCGCTATGGGTAAATTGATCTTGGCGGCATTACGAGGATGGCACCGAATCGATAGCATGACTTGGCTTACATAGGTGTAAGGTCAATATTTGATTCTGCAAGGCCGTTGGACAAAAATCAACAATCATTTTTCAAATTGGTATCACCTATTTCCCATAATGTGTGCCTACCACTTTCCCTCGAAAGACAATGTAGTTGTAGATGTTGTAGAACAACATACAGTGCTTTTAAGTGCGATCACTGTTGCATAGTTAATGACTAAATTGATGCTTACAGCCACCTTCGGAATTGACGAATATACCAAAGCTTAATCACTTGCAACTTGAGCCGCAATCCTGGTAGGGCTAGAATCACCGGGAGTTAAGGTCGATAGCATGACAAATAAAGCAGCACCGACACAGACAAGGGTATTGGTTCGCAGTCCTGCCATGCGTTGCCGCCACTGTCTTTCTAGCCCAATGACTGAGCCTAGTAAAAATGCTACTGCCAAGCGAATTGTAAAATCTACCCAGGTCATATCGATTTTGGATTTTGGATTTTGGATTTTAGATTTTAGATTGATTCCACAGATAAGTCAGATTAAAGAATTGTTGGTAATTTTCACAAATTTTTGATTAAGGTTAAACTTTATCGCTTTTTTATTAAGCAAAGGTTATCCCTATCTTTTGGCAGAAATCTTGCTTACTTTTGGTATTATCTTTTCCAGATTTTGATGTGATGATGTAGGGGAAGATAGGGAAAAATATTCTCCCCTCATACTGCCAAACATTTCCGCAATATGACCAGTACACCAAATGTTAAATTCAAGTGAACTTAGTTCTACAAACAATCAGCTAACAGTAGCACAGCGACAGGAAGCAGGTAAAGCATTACGTCAAGTTGTTTCTCGTTCTGCCCATCGAGACTGGCATCCTAACGAACGCGCAGATCCAATTGATTTGTTGGAAGTATCAAATCAGGGACGCATATCAGAGTTAATCCCTATGCGTTACGATCGCATGTTACAGTCCCCCTTTGCATTTCTCCGGGGCAGTGCAATTATTATGGCGGCGGACTTGGCACAAACCAAGACAACGGGTATTCAAGTACAAGCCTGTGGAGATTGCCACTTGCTTAACTTCGGTGGGTTTGCCACACCAGAACGAAATCTCATCTTTGACTTGAATGACTTTGACGAAACTCTCAGCGCACCTTGGGAATGGGATGTCAAACGCTTAGTTATCAGCATTATTGTTGCGGGGAGAGATATCAGTCTGAATGACAAAGACTGCTATGATGCTGCTTTGGCGGCAGTCCGTGCCTATCGCTTGTCTATGCGGGAATATGAGCAGATGGATACCTTGGCGGTGTGGTACGCACGACTAGATGCTCACACCCTGGTAGAACACGCGCCTGATGAGGAAACACGTAAATACTGGGAACAAATGGCAACTAAAGCCTTTACCCGAACAATGCAGCAGACATTTTTGCAGCTGACAGAAGAGATGAACGGACAACGGCGGTTTATCGAACAACCACCGCAGATATATCATTTACCCAACCAAGAGGAGTATTTTGAGGAAGTGGGGGTATTATTTGAACAATATCGTGACACTCTGCAAAGCGATCGCCAGTTTTTATTAGACCGCTATCGTTTAGTAGATGTAGCGATGAAGGTGGTTGGTGTGGGCAGTGTCGGTACTCACTGCGGAGTAGCATTGCTTTTGAGTAACGATAATGACCCCTTGCTGCTGCAATATAAAGAAGCCCGTCCCTCGGTATTAGAACCCTATACAGGCAAAAGTCCCGACTCTCACAACGGACAGCGCATTGTCAATGGTCAACGCCTGATGCAAGCAGCTAGCGATATTTTCTTGGGTTGGACGGATAACAGTCGCGGACAAGATTTCTATTTTCGGCAACTAAAAGACATGAAAACCTCGATTAAACTCAAGGGAATGTCTGCTAGGGGTTTAGAGGATTACGCGGAAATTTGCGGTTGTGCCTTAGCCCGCGCTCATGCCCGTTCTGGTGATGCTGTGATGATTAGTAGTTACTTGGGTAAAAGTGATACTTTTGACTCTGCTGTTGCAGATTTTGCCGTCATCTACGCCCATCAAGTTGAACAAGACTATCAAGCACTCGTAGCAGCAGTCAAATCCGGTCGGATTGAGGCGAAGTAAGTTAGCAGTCGCGCTACTGTACTAGCGGATAAAAGAACCTATGACTGAATGCAGTTGAAATAGCCAAAGATAAAATTGGAGACGCGGTTGATGAAGCCTCTAATTGTTGAACAATAAATATTGTGGTTGGCATATTTATTGATGGTAAATTGACATGATTTGTCTTCCTATCATGGCTAATGCCACTCCAATTATCACAATGAGTGTCACCTTTCCGCCAGGAACGAGTGGTTGATTTACGCTATCTGAGTTTTCTTGTTCTTGACGTTGCTTCCAACTCATTAACGCTGGAATAATTCCACCTAGAACTGAAATACTAAATGTTCCAGTGTAATCTAAGGCAGTAAAAAAGATGCTAGGGTTGAGCGTTCCGAGAGTCATAGGAGGGAACAGAACTAGTGAATAGAGGGGTAGACGGCTAGACAGTTGCCTCTGTGCAGGAAGGAAAATGTCTTTGAACAAATCCAGTAATCCGTACACAAATCCAATAAATGATGTAGCGATCGCAAATTCTGAAAAAATGGATACTAGCACTCCTAACCATTCCCCCGCCCCACCTGCTCGAAGAATTTGCAATGGGTCAAAAACACTTCTACCGTCAGATGTGCCATGTAGTATATCGGGACTGATGCTTCCTAAAATTACGGCATTCCACGCCAAGAACATAATTAGAGGAATCACAGAACCAATAAAGATAGACTGACGAATTTTGCCAGCATCCCCTTCGAGTTGTGTCACAACCAGCGGTACAACATTTTGAAAAAATAGCGCCACAGACATTACTGAAATGGCGCTACCGAGAGCATTCCAGTTCTGAAATAATAGTTGGGTATTCTGAATATGCCTTCCTCCCAGAAATAATAGTCCCAAGAAGGAAAGGATGACAATTCCGACAAAGGCGCTGTTTAATTTCTCAATAAACTTTTCTCGCCCAAGATACATAATGCCACCAAATAAGAGCGTAAAAGTCGTTGTGCCCACCCACATAGGCAATATCTGCACACCCCAGACTTTAGCCGCCGCAGATCCTAAAATCTCTCCACCTTTGGTAATATATGCCACCAACAGAGCATAATGCATGAATAAATATGCACCACCTGCAATTCGCGCTCCCAGCTTACCAAGGATTTTCTCAACAACTCCCAAAAAACCTATACTCGAACGCCCTTCTGTTCGTATCGTGTTTAAGGTAACTTCTGCAACCAATAACCCTGAAACTAAAGCATAGAGCCAAACAGCAATTAGCCCAGATGTGGATGGCACAATACCAGATGGCAGAGTAACGGCTGGTAGAGCCAGAATCCCAGCCCCAACGGTGGTTCCCGCAATCAATGCAGTACTTCCCAATACACTACCCGGTTGATGATTGAGTTTTTTTCCATCAAATTCGAGATGAGAAAACAACCGAGTGACTTGCTCTGAATTTTTTAGAACAGTCTTCATGGGAACCATACTGAATATCCGTACCTAAACCAAACAATATTATCATGTGGAAATATTCTTCGCAAAAATACTGGTGTTACTGGTTTTTTAGGCAGATTTTTCTGGTAAATAAGCGATCGCTACTTCATTATCAACACAACTTTTGGAGCATAAATGTCACTTATAGCACTTTATTAATTAAATAGACTACGCAGTAGTAACATTTTCCTGACATTGACTGCCACCTGAAAGGCGCGATCGCCGCCAAGGAGTCTTAAAGCTTAATCAGTCATACTATCGGCAGGCAAAAACTCTTTGAGCGCTTGTGCCTCAGCAGCTTTCACCACTGGGATAGAAAGGGAAGTTGAAGTTGCGATCGCAAATAATTGTTGTAGTTGACTCAGACCTGCCAAGTTACCACATAACAATACTTGGTTGCCGACTTGCAAATCCATACCGCCATCAGGATAGCGGATAAATTTCCCATCTCGTCGGATCGCCTGTACCTGCACTCCAAATTGCTTGGCGATATCTAAATCTGCAAGGGTTTTACCTAGTGTTGGTGCATCTGCATTGACTGTAACCCACTGACAAGCACTATTTTCTCCGGGAACAGCCGCTTGTCCCTGAGCGAATTCTGCCAAAGCTGCCAGTTCTTCATCTGCTCCCACTACCAGTAAGCGATCGCCTTTTTCCAATCTGGTTTGATTACTGGGATAATCGATTTCATCGCCGTTAACGCGGCGACTTGCCATCAAACTCGCTCCTGTTAAGTAGCGCATCTCTGCTTCTTC
>JBGTMK010000680.1:0-11960 GCA_041743605.1 Nostoc sp. | reverse complement strand
CAGCGTGTCGTAGACAAGGCAGAAGGCAGAAGGAACCCACGTTTAAAAATGTGGGATTGATCTTGGACGCTTTGTATCTCGCGCTACGCGTCTCGATACAATTCTTTGTTTAAATTTCTCTGGTATGACCTGAGAAATATTCCCTAAGTAAGAGACACAGAATAGGACAGATGTCCTATTGTGAGTAGTGGTGTCAAAGTAAAAAAGGGAGATGCCTGTAACAAAGCGGTTGGAAATTTTAGATTTAATTAGGGAACTTCGGCAGCAACTTAACCTCTCTCAAAAACAGTTTGCTGCGAAAGTAGGAGTTTCCTTCAAAACAGTCAACCGTTGGGAGAATGGCCATACAGTGCCTTCAGCCATAGCGCTAAGACTAATAAAAGAAATGTTACGTGAGATGGGTGAACCCGGTAAAAGCCTTCTGAGTCAGTATTTTCCAGAAGCAAAGTCGGGTTATGAGTCGTAAGGCGAGGGCATCTAAACCCCAAAACATCTTTGCTGACAGTAGAGACAAAAGCTCATTCATTCGGGAGCAACTGCTGCACTATAGTATTGCTTTCCTATCCGTTGCCTTAGCACTGTGGACAACTCTGCTGCTCAATCCATATCTCACTCCAACACCTGCGGTGCTGTTTTTTGCAGCGGTAATGTTGAGTGCCTGGTATGGTGGCTTAGGGCCAGGGTTACTTGCAACCCTTTTGTCTACTTTGGCAATCGATTACTTCTTTTTTAAGCCACTCTATCCGCAGAACATTACAAATCTGAATCTTGTAATCCCCTTGTTAGTGTTCATGCTGACAGCAGGGTTAATCAGTTGGCTCAATGAATCACGCCGTACAGCGCAACGAAAAGCTGAGGCAAGTCTGAAGTTATTGCAAGAAAGTGAGGTACGATTTAGTCGCTTAACAGAGTCTAATGAAGAAGCATTGTGGCAACGAGAAACAGAACTTCGCATAATTACTGATACGCTGCCAGTTTTGATTTCCTTTGTAGATGCAGAACAACGCTACCGCTTCAACAATCGAGCTTATGAAGAGTGGTTTGGGCATTCGGCAGCAGAAGTTTATGGGAAGTATCTTTGGGAAGTGATGGGTGAATCCGCTTATGAAATAGTCCGCCCTTATATAGAACAAGTGCTAGCAGGAAAGCAGGTAACATTTGAAAATCAAATTCCTTATAAAGATGCTGGCACTCGCTACATTAATTCTATTTGTGTTCCTCAGTTTAATAAAGAGGGTATCGTTGAAGGATATGCAGCGTTGATTACTGACATCAGCGATCGCAAACGGGCAGAAGCAGCATTGCGTGAAAGTGAAGCCCGCTTCCGCCAGATGGCAGACACCGCCCCCATACTGGTGTGGATGTCCGGCACTGATAAACTGTGTAACTACTTTAATAAACCCTGGCTAGATTTTACCGGGCGGACTCTAGAAGAAGAGATGGGCAATGGGTGGACTGGAGGTGTTCATCCCGATGATTTTCAGCGTTGCTTAGAGACATACGCCAATGCCTTTGATGCCCGAAAAAATTTTAAAATGGAATATCGCCTTAGACGCTTTGATGGCGAATACCGTTGGTTTTTGGATACTGGTGTGCCTCGATTTGCACCAACGGGGGAGTTTCTTGGTTATATCGGTTCCTGTGTTGATATCCACGAGCGCAAGTTGATAGAAGAAGCGCTACGTGACAGCGAGGAGCGATACCGCATTTTAACAGAAGTGTCGCCACAAGCTATTTGGATGGGCGATAGCGATGGTGGTATTACCTATTGCAATCAATACTGGTTAGACTTCACCGGATTGACAATGGAGCAGACTACTGGCTATGGCTGGATTTATGTCATTCACCCAGATGATCGCGATCGCGTCTTTAAAACTTCAATGCAAGCTGTTGCTAACGCCACAAACTACGAAGTAGAAATTCGCTTTCGTCGAGTTTCTGATGGTAACTATCGTTGGCATATTGTCCGGGGTCTACCATTTCGAGATATAACCGGACAAATTATCAAGTGGGTGGGCATTGCCAGCGACATTCACGATCGCAAAGTTGCCGAAGCCGCCCTGCAACAACTCAACGAAATGCTAGAGGAACGGATTCAAGAGCGCACCATCCAACTAGAAGCCACCAACAAGGAACTAGAATCCTTTTCTTATTCAGTTTCTCACGACTTGCGATCGCCCTTTCGCCACATCGCCGGATTTGTTGAATTGCTGCAAAAGCGGCAAAGCTCCACAAATTTAGATGAAACAAGTCGGCGCTATTTAGGGATCATCGCTCAAACTGCAAAACAGGCAGGAATATTAATCGATGAGTTGCTCACATTTTCCCAGATGGGGCGCACCGAAATGCGCTACATCGACATCAACATGGAGGAATTGGTACAAGAGGTAAAACGCGATTTAATCACAGAAACTCAAGGACGGATCATTCATTGGCACATCGAGTTACTGCCAGAAGTCCAAGGCGACCCTTCTATGCTGCGGCTCGTGCTTCGCAACCTCATAGGCAATGCCGTAAAATATACCCAGACTAGAAACCCAGCAGAAATTACTGTTGGAAGTACTGACAGTGAAAACGAAGTTGTCTTTTTTGTCAAAGATAACGGCGTAGGTTTTAATATGCAATATCTTCACAAGCTATTCGGAGTATTTCAACGCCTACATAGCGACCCACAATTTGAAGGCACAGGTGTTGGATTGGCAAACGTACAACGAATTATTCATCGACACAATGGTAGAGTCTGGGCAGAGGCTGTAGTTGATCAAGGAGCCACCTTCTTTTTCTCATTACCTAAGTTATTAAAGAAGGAGGGCGAATGAAAGAACTGAAACGAATTTTGCTGATTGAAGACAGTGCCAACGATGCAGAATTAATCCTGGCTGCCTTATCAGAAAATCATCTTGCTAACGAAGTGGTAGTGCTACGTGATGGAGAAGAAGCACTAGATTATCTCTATCGCCGGGGGCTTTTCCGGTTACGAATGGAAGGACATCCTGTTGTCGTGCTGCTCGATTTGAAGCTACCTAAAATCGATGGATTAGAAGTTTTAGCAGAACTCAAATCTGACCCAATCATGCGAGTGATTCCAGTGGTAGTGCTAACTTCTTCTCGTGAGGAACCAGACTTAGTTAGATGCTACGAGTTAGGTGTTAATGCTTATGTCGTCAAGCCTCTAGATTACCGCGAGTTTGCCGACGCGATTAAGGGTGTAGGACTATTTTGGGCAGTGATTAATCAGCCCCCCCTTGGCGCTCTACCTTCTGTACCTCATCGTCAACAGGAGAGTAAGTAATGAGTATCCTGCGTTTCCTTCTTTTGGAAGACAGTCTCTTAGATGCAGAACTGACCCAAGCGATATTAACTGAAGGGGGAATTGATTGCGAACTGATACGAGTCGAAACCAGTGCTGATTTTCTGGCTGCTTTAGAAGCAGAGACTTTTGATTTAATTCTTGCCGATTATGCCCTACCATCTTTTGATGGAATTTCGGCTCTAGAAATTGCCCGAAATCGCTCTCCAGAGATTTCTTTTATCTTTGTCTCTGCGGTGTTGGGTGAAGAATTAGCGATCGAAGCTTTGAAGAACGGCGCAACGGATTATGTATTAAAGCAAAGACCAGGGCGCTTAGTTCCCTCGGTGCAACGGGCATTACGGGAAGCTAAGGAGCGTCGTGAGCGCAAGCAAGCAGAGGAGTCTTTGCAAAAGAGTGAAGCCAAGTATCGCAGAATTGTTGATACCTCTTATGAGGGAATCTGGATGATTGATCAACAAGCCCAAACAGAGTTTGTGAATCAACGGATGTCGCAGATGTTGGGCTATGGGGCAGAAGAAATGCTCGGTCGTTCCATATTTGATTTTGTGGATCAAACTGATGGGATAGCCAAAGAGAAACTGGAATGGTTTAAGGCAGAAGGGAGTGATCTAAAAGAAGGTCGATTGCGCTGCAAGGATGGTTCGTATATCTGGACATTGATTTCTGCTAGAGCTATTTTTAATGAAGAAAATGAGTTCTTAGGCGCGATCGCGATGCTAACTGATATCACCGATCGCAAGCGCACCGAATCAGAACGCGATCGCCTTTTGCAACTGGAAAAATTAGCTCGTGCAGAAGCAGAAGCTGCTAACCGGATCAAAGATGAGTTTTTGGCGGTGCTTTCCCATGAATTGCGATCGCCGCTGAATCCGATTCTTGGTTGGGCGAAACTGTTGCAGAGTCGTAAATTTGATGAGACATTGCTTCAAAAAGCCCTCTCAACCATTGAGCGCAATGCCAAATTACAAGCTGAACTAATTGAAGATTTGCTGGATGTTTCTCGCATCCTTCAAGGTAAACTCAATCTCAACATGGTATCAGTCAATTTGGTATCCACTATTGAAGCCGCAATGGAGACAGTGCATTTAGCAGCTGAGGCTAAAAGCATTCAAATAGAGACGATGCTTGATCCAACAGTAGGGAAAGTTCTGGGTGATTCGGCTCGTTTGCAACAAGTCCTCTGGAATCTGTTATCCAATGCTGTCAAGTTTACAGCCCCTGGGGGACAAGTAAATGTGCGATTGGAGTGCATGAATGCTCAAGCGCAGATTACCGTCAG
Source organism: Nostoc sp. (assembly GCA_041743605.1). Classification (GTDB taxonomy): domain Bacteria; phylum Cyanobacteriota; class Cyanobacteriia; order Cyanobacteriales; family Nostocaceae; genus Nostoc. Next base: position 7,368 of record JBGTMK010000680.1, on the reverse strand, counting down.
CGACACAGGTAAGGGGATTCATCCTGACTTCTTACCTCACGTCTTTGACTATTTTCGTCAAGGTGACAGTACAACAACTAGAAAGTTTGGTGGGTTAGGGTTAGGTTTAGCGATCGCCCGTCACTTAATTGAGATGCACGGTGGAACGATTTGGGTCGAAAGTCTTGGCGAGAACCAGGGAGCAATCTTCACAGTTAATTTACCGCTAATCAAGGAAAGTACAATAATTAAGAATGACAGCAATACTGATTCCTCTACTACCGTTTTTGCTTCTTCTCCCCTCATGGGTCTACAAGTTTTGATTGTGGATGACAATTCTGATACCCGCGAATTTTTCAGTTTTGTGCTTGAGGAGTTTGGAGCGATCGTCACCACAGTAGCATCAGGAGATGAAGCATTACAAGCGCTAACACAGTCAAAGCCAGATATCTTACTCAGTGATATTGGAATGCCAGAGATGAACGGCTATATGCTGATGGAACAGGTGCGGACTCTGGAAGCAGCAGTCGGAGGAAAACAGATTCCCGCGATCGCTCTGACTGCTTATGCTGGCGAAATCAATCAGCAGCAAGCACTGAGAGCGGGGTTTCAACAACACATCGTTAAACCCATAGCACCAGAGGAATTGCTTATAGCAATTTCTAATTTAGTCCAATCTACTTAAGTGTTTGTTATAAACCTGGACAATTAGATAAACCTCGTTAATGTTACAGATTTGAAACTATTCTTCACAGGTAATATAACCTTTTCAATTGCCTGGAATGCCTCCAGTTCATGTATTAAAAGGTTGTGTGCCAACTGCTTGTTCCGATAAAAGGTTTATGATCTCGTCAAAGATTTATATCGCCCTACCTAATCATTTTGGAATCATCAGATCCTTGAATTGCAAGAGATGTCGGCTATCTAAGCTGAGGATTTTCACAAATAAAATAGAATTGCTATATTATAGATGATTTTTATGTAGTAGATTTAATAGTCCGTCAATTTTATCCGTGTTTTTACTCTATCATAACTTTACGGATGCTCTTAGAATCAACCTAAATTTATTTCCGTAAGGAGTCAGATATGAAGACTTATGACATATCTTTTATAAAGACAAATGGACTCACGACTTTGTTGGCATTTATCTCAGTTATATTTATCTTATCATTAACTCTAATTTTCTCATTTTTTGAATATATTCAAGGCTTTTCCACTCAAGAAAAAATCGAATATATCACTCAAATATTAACAACTATTGCCATAATAATTGGCGGATTAGCATTAATAATTAATGTTTATTATACTTCCAAACTCTCTCTGGATGAAAATCAGAGTCTGTTAAACCAACTCTTGGCTGGGGCGCTAACTTGGGATAATAACATCAAAAATGGTATCAATTACACACAACCAAATCCCCAAGAAATTGTTCCAGAACGCTTTTCTAAAGCAATTGAACAATTGGGAAATGAAAAAATTGAAACGCGATTTGCCGCAATTTATGCTTTAGAAAGAATTGCCAAAGATTCTCCAAAAGACCATTGGACAATTATGGAAATCCTGGCTGCTTTTATCCGCGAAAATGCTCCTATTTCTCAGGAATGTGAGGATGAATTATCAAAACTTCCTACAGATATTCAAACAGCCTTAACTGTCATAGGAAGACGCGATGCACATAAAGATCCGGTAAATCAAAAACTGGATTTACGCAATACAGACCTCAGTAATGCAGACTTAACGGAAGCTAACCTCTCTAGAGCAATTCTTGCCGGAGCTAACTTGCAATGGGTCAATTTTACACGGGCAAACCTTTCTGAGGCAGACTTATCAGTAACCTATCTTTGTGGTTCAATCTTCTATGAGGCCAACCTACAAAAAACAATCCTCCCAGAAGCTAATCTCCAAGGTGTAGTCCTCAGAAAAGCGAACCTTTCTCAGGCAATTCTTTATGATGCCAACTTAGAAGGAGCAATCCTTTGTGATGCCAACTTAGAAGAAGTCAACTTAGAGGGTAGCAATCTCCAAGATGCAAACCTGATTGGCAGTAAGTTGCTAAGGGCAAAACTTGCTGGAGCTAACCTAGAAAGTGTATTGCTTAGTACAGCTAACCTCCAAGAAGCTAATTTTCAAGAAACTAACCTCTGTGGAGCCAACTTAAGCGGTTCAGAAAACCTAGAATTACAGCAGATTGAACAGGCAATTGGCGATCGCACAACAATCCTACCGGAAAATCTGAAAATACCTCAACATTGGCGTTGATTTAAGAAATTAAAGCCCCGACTCTACTCGGCTTTAACCCTTCGGCTTCGCTCAGGGTTAAAATAACTAAGTCAATCTTCAAACCAAGCTTAATCTCAATATTTAAGTTTGCAACTAGTGAAACTTACTATACCGAGTAAGTCAGGCAAAAATATGGCTACGAAAATTCCTGTTACAATAATCACAGGCTTCTTAGGTAGTGGAAAAACCAGCCTAATTCGCCACCTCCTACAAAACAACCAAGGGCGGCGTATTGCCGTTTTAGTCAACGAATTTGGCGAACTCGGTATTGATGGCGAATTATTGAAATCTTGTCAAATTTGCCCCGAAGATGGTGAGGGCGACACTAATATTTTTGAATTAACCAACGGCTGCTTATGCTGCACCGTGCAGGAAGAGTTTTACCCGACGATGCAAGAGTTAATCAAGCGGCGAGATAGTATCGACTGTATTTTGATTGAAACTTCTGGTTTAGCCTTACCAAAACCGCTGGTGAAAGCTTTTCGCTGGCAAGAAATTCGCAACGCTGCCACTGTGGATGCGGTAATTACCGTAGTAGATTGTGCAGCAGTAGCAGCGGGGACATTTGCTAGTGACCCAGAGGCGATCGCAGCCCAGCGGCAAGCAGATGATAATCTAGAACATGAAACACCTTTGCAAGAACTGTTTGAAGACCAACTTGCTTGTGCAGACTTAGTGGTGTTAAATAAAACTGACTTGGTAGATGCCGCGACAAAAGCCAGAGTTGAAGAACTGATTAAACAAGAGTTGCCCAGAGTGGTGAAGATTATCGAGAGCGATGCCCGCGGCGGGCTAGAGCTACATTCTCAACTTGATGCATCTATATTATTAGGATTCCAAGCCGCAGTCGAAGACAACTTAGATTCTCGTCCAAGTCATCACGATACCGAAGAAGATCACAACCACGACGAAGAAATTACCTCAGCTAATTTAATTTTGGATCGGACTTTTGATCCAGAAAAGCTACAACAACAGTTGCAAATATTGGTACAGGAACAAGAAATTTACCGAATTAAAGGCTTTGTCGCAGTGCCAAATAAATCCATGCGCTTAGTAATGCAGGGCGTAGGAACCAGATTTGATAAATTTTACGATCGCCCCTGGAAACCAGAAGAGGCCAGACAAACGCGCTTAGTTTTCATCGGTCGTGATTTGAAGTCTTCAGAAATCGAATCACAGCTTGTCGCTTTATAAGTTAGTAATTAGGAGTAGTAAAAATTTTCATTCTTCACGTTAGAAAAATATGACAACTTCTCAAGTATTTAACGTTGCCAATCTTTTCGTTTTGCCATTTTGGGCGTTGATGATTTTATTGCCAAACTGGAAAGTTACACGCCAAATAATGTCATCATATCTACCCTTCGTGCTGTTAGCATTAGGGTATTTGTATTTATTTGTCAACAGCATTACGCCAGAAAATGCCCAAGATTTCTCAAATATCCAATTAGCTGATGTTGCGCGACTTTTTGCAGATGAAAAAGTCGCTGCAACGGGTTGGATTCATTTTTTAGTAATGGATTTATTTGTCGGCCGCTGGATTTATTGGGAAGGGCAGAAAACAGGTACTTGGACAATTCACTCACTGGCTTTGTGTTTGTTTGCTGGGCCTTTCGGATTACTGTCTCACATCTTTACTGACTGGATTACTAAGACATTTTTCCCAAAGTTTCAGCCGAATGAAACGGAGACACCAGGAGAAAAAGCCGCGTCATAATCTAGCAGGTAGCAATCATAAATCAGAAGTCAGAATTCAGAATACAGAATTCAGAATACTTTCCGCCTTGCGGTACTAAATCCCCGACTTATTTAATAAGTCGGGGATTTAGTATAGCCGTAGTCACACAGATTAGGACAGTGTTAATTGCTCAAAGTCTTGAAACAACTGGGTTTTTACTCATCACGGGCTAAACGCCCCGTTACCGCTAACAGCACTCAGCACTTAACTATATGTTAAGATTTGTCGTGTCTATAGTCGGCATCTAACCAACAGCGTGGTAGAACTTCACCAGAAGGAAAAACAAGATTTTCCTTTTTAAAAGTATCCGGTTGCTGTTCTTCTTCACCTTCTTGTTCTCGTGCTTGAACGACATCACTATTGGGATCAATCAATTCTTTAATTTCCAGAATTTTTACCAATTTACCAGAATCTTGGATTTGCAAAAACATACAAATTGCCTCAATAAGTTTGCATGAAAGTTGTGGGTGAGTCTCAAAATTAACTCACTCAAATCTCAACCATTTAGAACGTTGAGTTCCTTAATTGTTAAAGGAAATTTTTACCAGATATGCACATACAGTATATCTGTGGTTTTTATTTTTATAAAATTGACACAGTAAACTCATCCTCAATCAGCATCTTAAACCTAAAATTAGCTCAGACAATGCTAACTGAGAAAATTGTTTAATTCAAATAATCTTGCTTTTAGAGATTAGATTTCGCGTTGATATTTTTCTACAATGTCTACCAAGTTTACTTGGCATTGTAGCGGTAGAAAATCAATTAAAGGAAGTTCACTTTTACCACCACCAATTTTTACTTTAATTGATTCCAAGACTTTTATAACTTGGTCTTCACTTACAGTTTTGGAAGTAATTAACGGATACAACTGTTCAGCAACAAGAGTATGGAGTTTGGCATTAGATAAATAAAGATGCCATTTGGCAATGTCTATATAGACATTTTCCCCAATTTCAGCTGCTAGGGCTTCTAGTAATTCTGTGGTGTTAGTCTTAGCCATAAAAATAACCTTACATTAAGAAATTGTCCGAAATCTCAGGCTTTTTTACATTATCGCTCACTTAACAGGCTGATTCTACTACCACAAGTTACAATCAGCCCAGCATTAGCAGTCCCTCTTCAGGTGGATTTAGGTGGAGTTTCGCTGTAGTTAGCGATCGCAGCAATATAAATTAGATGTACTAACACTATTACTGTCCAACTTGCAGTCAACCAGGGCAACCACTCCCAAGTAGTGCCTTTTAAGATGTGGAAAAACCATAACCCAGAATTAATAGTAGCAGCGATCGCCACATGCACGGCAAAATTCATCCGGTCATCTATCTTACGGTAATCTGGGTCTTTGCGATCCGGTTTGCGAGGCCAACGAGGAGGCATAAATATTTATTACAGATTTAAATACACCCTATTCAGGGTAACTAAAACTTTAGCAGATTTCCAAACCCCTAGTTTTAAAGGTTATAAAGTAAACCTATTACTACGAACTGATTCATCCCTCGTAACTAATGCGATAGACCACTAGTACTGCAAGGCGGAAGTCAAAAGATTGATATCTCAAGGCTTGTGCCTGTTTGAAATGGTAGGTTTATTTACGCCGTTTTGTACTAGTACAGCTTGGCGTAAATCAGCCACCCATTTTAAATGTCTGAAACCTTTGCAAACAATTAATTACGAATTACGAATTACGAATTACGAATTCCGCCTTGGGTTACTAGTACAGCACGGTGGAAATAAACCACCCATTCCCAATCAACAAAACCCTTACGCCGTGGGTAAAAATAAATTCAAATATTCTTCCTTGAACAATACCGTTTATGGGTAGAGTATTCTGAATTCTGTATTCTGACTCCTTTTTAATGATGCGCGTTTTGATTCTGGGTGGGACGGGAGATGCGGCAGAACTAGCTGCCAAGGTTGCGACTATCCAAAGGTTAGAAGTAATCACATCTCTAGCTGGCCGCACCCGTGAACCATCAATACCGTTGGGCGATTTACGGGTTGGAGGCTTCGGTGGCGTGGCTGGATTGGCTAGTTATCTGCGAATTATGCAAATCGACTTATTAATTGATGCAACCCATCCTTTTGCGACTCAGATTTCCTTTAATGCAGCAGATGCGGCAACGGAAGTTGGAGTACCCCGTCTAATGTTAATTCGTCCGCCTTGGGAAAAAGAAAGTGGCGATCGCTGGATTGAAGTTGATAATGTTGAAGCCGCAGCAACAGCCCTGCAAAATCAGGCACAGCGGGTATTTTTGACAGTTGGTAGACAAGAACTCGCCGCCTTTGCTTATCTAGAGAAAATTTGGTTTTTGATGCGGATGATTGACCCACCTACCGATGACGCTTTAATACCACCGGGAATGGTATTGTGCGATCGCGGGCCCTTTACCCTCAATAATGAGAGACAAATCCTGATTAATAACAAGATTGATACCATCGTGAGCAAAAATAGCGGTGGCGATGCAACAAAGGCCAAGATTATTGCAGCGCGAGAACAGGGCATAAAGGTTGTGATGGTAAATCGTCCAGCCATCCCGCCAGGAGAACAGGTTAGTAATGTTGATGCTGCTTTGACGTGGTTATTTGATCGCTGCTAAATAATATTATCTTTCTTAATTCCGTATAATACACAGAAACCTTCTACAAAATCCGCGATCGCACTAACGACTTCCATGAAAAATCTAGCTGTATATGCCATAGTCCTCGCCACCACTTTTGGATTAGTTTTAGGGACAATGCCAGCCGCCTCTGCTTTAAGTTGGAACTGGAGTTATTCTGGTACTGGCATAACGGCGAACGGTACTTTCACCACTAATGACACCCCTAACGATTTAGGTTTTTACCTGATTACTGGAATTACTGGTACACGAAATGGTGAAATAATTACTGGTTTGCAAGCCGCCGGGACTTCAATACCAGGAAACGAATCTTTTGATGTTGATGATTTAATTAGTCTTAATACTCAGCAGTTAACAGGTAAGGGTTTTGCATATTCCACTTCCCAAGGAAATTATTCTAGTCCATTTTTTGCTAGTTTTTTGTCGAAACCAGGTTATTTAGAGATTTTTTCTGCGCCAAATCAATCAGGTTTGAAAAATTTAGGATTAGAAGATAGTGAATTACCCATTAATTTTTCTGCGACCATAATCACCGTCCCTTAACCCACTTCTATTTTTAGCTTACACGTAACAAGCTATCCAAATTCACTCAGAAAAAGCTCAAAAAAGTTTCCTAAAACCATCAATAACAATTCAAAATTCTACCCTTACAGGGAAGCAAGCTATGCGTAAGTAAGTGGGCAAGAATAAATCAAACTATATTAAGTAATGTAAAATTCAATTGAATTAGCTCGTAGTAAGGGCTTTAGCCCT
>JBGTMK010000679.1:0-7349 GCA_041743605.1 Nostoc sp. | reverse complement strand
CCAACTTCTTTTTGTCCAAAGTCCAAAAAATTAGTGTTCGTGCCAGAAATTGCTCCAGCAACAAATGAAGATGTGATTGCTTACTTGCGCTCTTCTCACAAAATAGCTGAATATGCAGTTTTAGCCGAACGTAATGCATTTCTTTTAAATATCTGTCAACAGTTTAACTTGACTGTTACTGATGAAGAATTGCAAACAGCTGGAGATGCATTTCGACTAGAACACAAATTAATAGGAGTTTCTGAAACCTTGGCTTGGCTTCAACAACAACGAATTACTGTAGAAGATTGGTCTAGGGGTATCAGATTAGAATTACTTACAAAAAAGTTAAAAGAACATCTGTTTGGAGATGCAATTGATGGTCATTATTTGAGTAATCGTCAACATTATCAACGTGTTGCCCTATCTCAGATTCTAGTCAGCGACCTAACAGAGGCTAAAAAAGTAACTTATGCAATTCAAGAATCAAATGAATCTTTCTGTGCTTTAGCACTAGAGTATTCCAAAGGTAAACAGTCTAAACAAAATGGTGGCTTTGTTGGCGTTCGCTTTTTATCAGAATTAATGCCAGAGATTGTACAAGCTATTTCTCAAGCAAAAGAAGGCGAGGTGATTGGGCCAATACAAACAAAGTTGGGTTATCACATTCTCAGAATTGAGAAGCGCTTTCCTGCTGAATTCCGCGAAAGTCGAGAGCAAGTCTTCAAACATCTCTTTCAAGATTGGCTACAAGCAAACACCACCTCTACTTCCCGTACTGAATAACATCAATAGTTTTTATCTTCCCATTTTTCACTAAAGATAATAAAATAATCATTTGCTTGACTTGAGAGATTCAATACAACTCATTTGTCAGTGCAAATGATTAAACTTTGACTGCCTCTGACCCATATATCAGTATAATTACAACCAATTACCCACAAGAACATAAGGTGCCCAAAAATATGGGCGATTTTCTTTAGCTAAAATTGCCAGTTGGGCGCGTTGCAGAGCTTGGGCTTTAGTTACCCCAGCATCCAACTGTCGGTATAATTCACCCATAAACTCGCTAGTAGATTCATCATCTATTGTCCACAAAGTTGCTAGCGTACTGCGTGCGCCCGCCCGCACTGCCACGCCAGCTAATCCCAAAGCAGCTCGTTTGTCTCCCGTGGCAGTTTTACAAGCACTAAGAACGAGTAATTCAATTGTTTCTGGTCGGCTTTCACCCCTAGTTCGTAGTAAATTATCTAATTCTCTAACCTTCAGTAATTTATCCCAGGTGAGAATATAAGTTTGTTCAACGTCTGAACTAAATTGCCCGTGAGTTGCTAGATGCACCACTGAAAACGGAGTAGATTGAATTTGCTTTTCCAGATTAGTTTGAGTGAAATCCTGATTTAAAAGTTGTTTACTTTTTTGAACTGAAGACTGAACTTTTTTTAATTCCTGTGTCACATTTGAGAGTTCAGAAAAAGATTGGCCTTCAATTAAGCGTTCTTGCTCAACTCCGGCAACTAAAACATTTAGCTGTACGTTTTGTAAAGGTTTGGGATCAACAAGTTGCAAACCAGGGGTCAAAGAAATAGCATACTTTTCTATTAGATATTTTTGCTGTTGTTTGTCGTAGAGAATAGCCATTGGGATATTCCGCAAGGCACCATCTAGTACAAACACTAAAGTTTCTATCTCTTGGGTTGCTAAATTTGCTTCAATAGGTCTAATTAACCAATCATATAACTGTTGTGAATACTGCTTAACATCAGGCTCTCGGCTAGCAATCGGTAAATCTTTTTGTAATTGTTCTACAGTGTTTTCTAATACATTTTTAGAGATTTTAGTAGTATTGTGGTAAATTGTACCTTGCCCTGGCAATCTAGTAATAATTTCTAGTCGGTTATCTAAAATAATTGGATAGATAACCGCTGTAAATTTTTCTTTTTCAACTAATTTATCAAGTCCAACTCTTGGTAGTAAACAAGGCGAACGAAAAAAATTATCTAATTCTGCTAATTGGAGAGATTCAATTACTTGGCGGGCTTGAAGGAGATGATCTGACTTTTGAGTATTTTCCTCCAATTGCAACAGTAAATCAACGTACTGTCGATATACTGGTTCTATGCTCTCGCGGAAAGAAAATTGTACATCAGGATTAATTGCAACTAAATCGTTACGAAGGGATTTGAGGGCGTTATAAGCTCGATGATAAGCTGCTGTTGCTGCTGGGATATTAGATTGCTTTTGAAGTATCCGTCCCATCTGCCAATACCATTGATAAGCAATGTCTTGAGCATCAATAGACTCAGCTTTCACCAAGGCTTGCTGCGTAAGTCCTTTGGCATCAGATAATTGTCCGGTTTGTTCGTACAGTTCGCCAAGAGTACCAATTGCATAAGATTCGCTTCGTTCATCTTTTAAACTCTTAGCAATTTCTACAGCTTGCGCTAGCATTTTAGCAACATCTTTTGGCTGAACTTCGTTTTGGATCATTTTGCTCAGACTTTGAGCAAAGTTAATCCGGTAATTAACAGCCGTCCGACTTGGAGGCAAATTGTTTATCTGAGACTGAATTTGGGATAATAATGCTTTTGCTGTACTAAATTCCTTTTGCTCTACCAAGAGTCTTAATAGATTTAGTTGAGATTGGAGGCGCACAGTAGATGTTGCAGATGCAATTTGCACCGTCTGTTGATAATATTGGATTGCAGTTTTAGTGTAATTATCGGCGCTGTTTGAGTTACCTAAATTAACCTGAGCGTATGTTTGAGCGCGGGCTGTGTTACCTAAACTTAGTAAAGCATTACTTTGAGCGATCGCATCTCCCACTTTCCTAGCCACAGAAGAACTTTCTTCTAAAATTTTGTGCGAATCGTTTAAATAGCCCAAACCTCGCAGCACATTCCCTAAGCTCTGCAATCCTGTGGCTTTCAGAGAAGAATCTGGTTGTTTTTGGAGAATTGCTTGTACCAAAATTAATGTTTTATGTGCTTGCAGATAATTTCCCAAAGCTTGCATTGCTTGGACTTGATTAATCCGATTGCGAATCAGTGCCGATGTATCATCTAATTGTTGATAAATTTTAGCTGCTTCTTGCCAAGTACCTAAAGCGGCTTCACTTTGCCCTCGTGCTAACTCCAGACTTCCTTGCACATCTAAAGCTTGAGCAAAGATTTGCGATTTAGCTTGGGAAGAATTAGAATCTTTGAGAGTTTGTAATAGTTTAATACTTTGTGCGATCGCTTCAGTTGCTTCTTGCCATTGTCCTAGTTGTTGGTAGGCTAAAGAAAGATTGCTTAAGCTTATAGCTTCATTCAACGCATCATTATTAGCTTTAAATTCATTAGCTGCTTTTTTTAAAAGTTGTACCGTCTCTATAAACTGTCCCGCTTCATAAAGTGCTTGACTTTGTTGCACTAGCAGGTTGACAGTAGACGTTGTTGCTAAAGCAGAAAACGGTAGGGTTGTAGATTTTGAGCTAGGCGTAACGGCGATCGCAGGAGAAGGGTGTGATTTTGTAAACGCCATCGTTAAATAATTGGATGAGTTAAAGACATACGGACAAGATATGCACAGAAATATAGTCAATAATGCTATTAAAAAATGCTTTAAAAGTTTCATGTAACTCTAAAATGTCACTTTAGCTACCATTACATTGAATTGGGTTCTGCCTGGAAGTGTGAGAAGTAGCGGTGGATGAATTAGCAGTGAGGACTATTTGCCCTTTGGCGTTTAGCACTGCATCTGTGGCTTCAACAATACGTTTGGGAGTGGAGGTAGTTGCTTTAGTAGTAACAGGTGGTAGAGAACGGTTGTTATTGCTGGGTTTAAGAGACACCCAATCTATTTGGGTTGCATCAGGAGTGAGAATGTCTTTGGGGTTGGCTGGTAAACCACCGCGTCCAGCGATCGCAAACTTGCTTTGAGCATAATCTGGACTGTAGCAGCCTTGGGCTACTTCAGTATCAACTGATATTGTTGGCAATTCAACTAAACCACTGTTAGGGTCAATTTCAGGTGTAATCAGTTCCACAGAACCACTGAGATCGGAACTTGCTCCCGTGGCGGTAATGTCACTTGTGTTATCAGATGCCACATCTCGGAACTGTATACCAAAGATGCCTTGAGCATTAATTAACACATTGCCACCACGGAAGTTAGCAGAATTAGCGCTGATGTCACTATTTTCAAAACCAATGAGAAAATCGGTGTCAATGTTGATGTTGCCGCCGGTGACGTTTTCTCCAATGGCGTTAGTTCTGATGTTGCTATTGCGACTCATGATTAGATTTTCTGAGTTAATGTTGATTGTCGCTTGCTCAGAGTCAGGGTCAACTTTAGTGCTACGTGTATTAGCAGTAAGTAAAGCATTGTTATTTAGACGGATAGAGCGAGCGTTTACTGTCATATTACCTGCGGTTCCTGTTCCTAGACTCTGCACACTTACTGCTGCTCCATCTTGCACGAGCAAACTATTAGTATTAATCATCAGATCTCCCGCATCTCCTGTTGAGTTTAGCTGTGCAGAAGCAGACAAAGCACTAGGAAACTCAGGATTATCGGCATTTGTGCCAATCAGTTGTATATTTTCAGCATTAACGGTTAAATCTCCTCCCTCGCCGACACCAAATGTACCAGCAGCTATCTGCGCTCCATCTTTAACTAATAAGGTATTAGTATTAATCGTCAAATCTCCCGCATCTCCTGTTGAATTTGACTCTGCGGAAGCAAACAAGCCACTACTAATCAGTTGTATATTTTCAGCATTAACGGTTAAATTTCCCCCCTTGCCCGAACCAAAAGTACCAGCACTAACTTGCGCTCCATCTTGCACTAGTAAACTATTAGTATTAATAGTCAAATCTCCTGCATCCCTTGTTGAGTCTGGCTCTGCCTGAGCAAACAAGCCACTGACAAGAGGACCAACGGCACTTCTACCAATCAGTTGAATATCTTTAGCATCAACGATTAAATTTCCCCCCTTACCCGAACCAAAAGTACCAGCATTCACCTGCGCTCCATCTCGTACTAACAAGGTATTAGTTTGAATCAGCAAATCTCCCGCATCTCCTGTTGAAGTTAACCCTGCGGAAGTACTTAAGCCACTGGGAAAACCATCAGTACTTATACCAATCAATTGCACATCTTTGGCATCAAGTGTTAAATTTCCTCCTTTGCCGTCGCTAAATGTACCAACATTTACCTGCGCTCCATCTCGTACTAGCAATGTATTAGTTTTAATTGTCAAATTTCCTGTATCCCCTGTTGAGTTGGACTGTGCAGAAGCAAATAAGTTACTACTAATCAGTTGTATATCTTTAGCATTAATAGTTAGATTTCCACCCTTGCCCGCACCCCTTGTAGCAGCACCTACCTCTGCCCCACCCTCAATTTGCAAAGTATTAGCACTAATATTGACATCGCCTCCTTGTCCATTTGCTTCTGGTAGCACGAGATTACGAATGGAACTCCTATTGTCAAGATTAATTGATCCAGTCGCATTAACATCAATATTTCCCGCCTTACTATTATCAGAACCCAGTCCTGCCGTTATTCCTGCAAACAATCCACTCCCTCCTGTCATTTCTAAATTTCGAGCATTAACCGCGATACTTCCATCATTGCCAGCAACCACATATACAAGAGCATTATTACTAAGAGCAATATCACTTCTTTCTACCCCATCAGGAAAACTTAAACTCAGATTACTACCATCCCCATTCAACCCAACAGTTCCTGCACCAGATAAACCACCTAACTCTACTCTTCCACCCAAAGCAAACAATCTTCCACTATCCATATTGATATCACCGCCTACCAACAGCAAACCGTTGCCATTTGGTACGCGCAAACCAACTGAGTTATTTTGGATAGATACGGATGCGGTTTTGATTTGATTAAATAGTAAGGCGGAAGGATTGACCGTTAGCAAAGATGTAGAACTTTCTGGATTAGTAGCACTAAAAAAACCGCGATCGCCAAATCCAATAGCATTAGCTGTAGTCCCGACAAACGAACCACCAATATTCAGCCTCGCACCTTGCCTAAAAATAATACCGTTGGGATTTATCAAAAACAAATTAGCTGTACCATTAGCGCGAATTAACCCTTCAATATTAGAAACTGACCCACCTGTAACCCGACCAATGATATTTTGAATATCTACAGCATTATTAAAGGAAGCAGCGCTACCATTCGGTACAGAAAACTCGCCAAAGCTATGAAACAAATTACTTCCTGCTTGCGTTCCTTCAGTAATATTGAAGATATTACCCTCCCTTGTGACGCTAGAGTTATTAGGCAAGGTGTTATCCGGGGTAATTTGAGCCAAAACAGACTCTTGCCAAGAAGCAATTAATATCCCACACGCCACAAAACTACTACACCAACATCTCCAATCTTGAGTTCTTTCTGACATAGCACCTCTAAGAAATTAGTAACTTCGCTGTGTGATTAATCTTATTTTTCCAAGTTGTAATGCTCTACAATTGGCTCTTTATTAATATCTTGCAAGCCAACTACATTTAATAATTCAACCCAATCTTTATTAATCGTTGCATTCTGCGGATTAGTGCGGCGCAGTTGACCTAAATTAGTTAGGGTATCATACCAAATATCATTGGCACTATAAACAATGTACTGCCTTGATTTTGCCGTCTTCAATTGACTATCAAGAGCCGCTGTTAACATTTGCTTTTGCACAAATCCATCTACATAAAAATTGTCAGATGTTTTTTGCGGATCGCCACAATAAATATGAAAATACCAGTGATATTTTTTATCTGTTTTTAAGGAGTATTGCGATCGCGATGGCAAACTAATGCTAACAATACCAGATTTTCCAGAAAGAGTAAGAGGTGTTCGATAGACATTCTGTACATCTTTACCATCTAGCACTTGTAACACAAATTCTCCATAACGTGTGGTTTGTGGCAATTGGGGAACATAAAACCAAAATGTTGGATTCTCTGCAACTGTTGAGGCTAAAAATGATTCCTCTGCATCGCCAGGTACTAAAGCAGTCAGGCGTGTCAGAGAGTTAGGACACTCAGGATTACGCCCAGCCCCTGCTCTGCGCCGACCTGTCGGTGCGCCATTTCTGGGCAATTTTGGTTGGCGAAAAGATTGGAAGTGCGAATTTTTAACAGTGTTTTGAATCGAATCAGTCAGCTGTGCTTGCACTGATTGTGAGTAAATCGTTGTACTAATAATTAGCAACGGAATTACGCAGGTACGTTGAAGTATTTTTTTTCTAATCATGACTAAAATTTAATTGTTTTCTCTTACCAAGATGGAAATGTTTAAACCATGAAATTACCATTATTTGGGTAGCTAGCAATGCTAATATTGGAGGGATAAGTGGCACCCATCCA
>JBGTMK010000678.1:0-14185 GCA_041743605.1 Nostoc sp. | reverse complement strand
ACGAATGATTTCGGACTGCTACAGCAGTCATTCAAAGATAAACGACTACTTCAAAAGAACGGAGTACCTGTGTCTTTCAATACGTAAAAAATATATTTAGCCTAGTTTTACTGATAACTTAATATTTTGAATTAGTCATTTTTAGAGTTAATAATGATGACTTAAACTAGGGCGTATGCAATTTGTATGCAATTTATAAAATGTGTTTTTACTATATGACATACTAATTGAAATGAGTTTTAATTAGTTATGTGAGTGACAGCGATCGCCCTTCAAAGACCCTAGATAAAATGAAACTACAGCGATTCATGCTCTCATTGCCAAGCTTTGATAACCAGCGACTGATTTTTCATGCAGCTCGCCAGACTCTTCGCAAAGCTGAGATGGCCCGCGTTGCGGTGCGTGAATGGCTCAATCAACATGATTGTGAGCTAGAAGAGTGGAAAACCAAAAAAGCTTCGGAGTTGGGAATTAGTATTAGTAGACTTGAGCAAAAGCTGTTAGCTGCTGCTCAAAATCAGGCGATAACTAGTAAAGGAGATGACAATACTAATCCCGAAGATAATTCTGTATAAACTGATGTGTAGATTATGATTACTTTACTAAATTCCAGTTAGCAAATGTGCAATTAAGATATAGTGCTACTAATTTGAAATTGCCTAAAAAGTTGTGCTTAACAATATTTCATTTGGCAATGCTTATCCCGTCGTATACAAGTTGCATATCAATTGTAATAGAGAAGTAATTTAGTCTAATATTAAGTACAAGCTCCAATTGATATAGCAATTATATCTAAGCTCTGAGAAATATGGCTAATGACAAACTGCCGAGTATGCCAACGTGCAGCGTCTTGTAGAGAAGGAAAAGAGAAGATAAACAGAATTCAGAAATCATTTAGAAGTGTTAGAGGGTAACACGGAGTGGAATAAGTTTTCTGGATGCAACTATCCAAGCTAAAGCAACAAGCTATCCTCCATTTATTTACGGCAGCTTCTACAGATTAAAGTTTTCTTGGAATCCTTGACTTCAAGTACATCGGTCATTATCAATAACACATATTTTTGTCTCAAAGCTAATCGAATTTACTCTATTTTTAGAGGCAAGTATTTCATAAATACCTCTACATTTTACAAATCTAATAGTGAAGATAAAGTCATGGCTGCTTCTAGAATTGAAGCTGTTTTGGCACAGTTGCAAGAAGAAGTGAGCAATTGTGAACAGGCTCTACTCAAGCTCATACAGGTGAAAAAAGTTATGGTTGACAATGCACCACTAACCAGCGAAATAAATACACATCGGCAAAAAACCGATATTGCCATTATCGGGATGGCTTCTATATTTCCCCAATCGAAAAATTTACAGGAATATTGGGAAACAATTATTCACAAGGTTGATTGTATTACTGATATTCCCGCTTCGCGTTGGAATGTAGAGGATTATTACGATCCTAATCCCAGAGCATTTGATAAAACCTATTGCAAAAGAGGCGGGTTTATCCCGGATGTCAATTTCAATCCGATGGAATTTGGCCTGCCACCTAACAGCCTAGAAGTCACAGACATTTCGCAATTGCTAGGTTTACTTGTTGCAAAAGCCGCGATGGAAGATGCCGGTTACGGCGAATCTAGGCAGTTTAGTCGTGAAAGCACCGGTGTAATCTTAGGTGTAGCACTAGGTAGGCAGTTGGCGGTTCCACTGACTGCGAGAATGCAGTACCCAGTTTGGGAAAAAGTTCTCAAAGGTAGCGGTTTATCCGATGAGGATACACAAAAAATCATTGAGAAAATCAAAAGCGCTTATGTGCAGTGGGATGAGAATGCCTTCCCCGGTATGCTGGCAAATGTAGTTACAGGAAGAATTGCCAACCGCTTAGATTTGGGTGGAACTAATTGTGTAGTCGATGCCGCCTGTGCAAGTTCATTGGGTGCGCTCAAAATGGCAATTAGTGAGCTAATTGAGCATCGAGCCGATATGATGATCACTGGCGGAGTTGACACCGACAACTCAATTATGGCCTATATGTGCTTCAGCAAAACTCCTGCTGTTTCCCAAGGTGAGAATGTCAAACCTTTTGATGCAGAATCAGATGGGATGATGCTTGGTGAAGGTGTGGGAATGTTAGTCCTGAAGCGTCTTGAGGATGCCCAGCGAGATAATGACCGAATCTATGCAGTCATTAAAGGTATTGGCACTTCTAGCGATGGCCGTTATAAAAGCATCTATGCACCGCGTCCTGAAGGCCAAGTTAGAGCCTTACATCGTGCTTACGAAGATGCCGGATTTTCGCCTACCAGTGTTGGTTTGATTGAAGCACACGGCACTGGCACTATGGCTGGAGATCCAGCCGAATTCTCATCGATAAAAGAAGTTTTTGGCGAAAACAATCCCAAAAAACAACATATTGCCCTCGGAACTGTCAAATCGCAGATTGGACATACAAAAGCTGCTGCGGGTGCGGCGAGTTTGATTAAAACGGCTTTGGCTTTGCACCACAAAGTCTTACCAGCCACCATTAATGTCACCAAACCGCATCCTAAATTAGATATTGATAGTTCCCCGTTTTATTTAAATACGGAAACTAGACCTTGGATTAGCAGCGATGAGCAACCAAGACGTGCAGGGGTAAGTTCTTTTGGCTTTGGCGGCACAAATTATCACGTCGTTTTGGAAGAATACACAAGTCAACATCAGCAACCTTATCGTTTACACAAACCTTCCCAGCCGATGTTGCTATTTGCCTCAACGCCTGAAGAATTGTTGTCGCGTTGTCAAGAAATTGGACAGCAATTGCAATCTGATACCGGAGAGCAACTTTATACAGAATTGATTTCGGCGTCTCAATCTTTAGAAATTCCGATCGCAAATGCCAGACTTGGATTTGTTGCTGATTCTCTCACTCAAGCTAGCGATTTATTACAAACAAGTATTGAGTTGCTAAGAAACAAGTTGCAAGCAGAATCATGGGAACATCCCCAAGGAATTTACTACCGCAAAACTGGCATAGCAACAGAGGGGAAGGTGGTTGCCCTATTTTCTGGGCAAGGTTCGCAATATTTAGAAATGGGTCGGGAACTCTTAATTAATTTCCCAGAATTGGGGCAGACTTATGCTCAAATTGACAACCTTTTACGCCAAGACGGTTTGCAGCCTCTTTCAGAGGTTGTTTTCCCTAACCCTGTGTTTGATTTAGATCAAAAGACTGCCCAGATGAAAGTCTTGCAGCAAACAGAATATGCACAGCCGGCGATTGGGGCTTTTAGTGCTGGTTTGTACAAGATATTGCAACAAGCTGGGTTTAAGCCTGATTTTGTGGCAGGGCATAGCTTTGGAGAACTTACCGCTCTTTGGGCTGCGGGAGTTTTGAGTGAGAAAGATTACTTTTTCTTAGTCAAGGCTAGGGGTCAAGCGATGGCTGCACCAGAAGATCCGCAGTTGGATGTGGGAGCCATGCTGGCGGTGAAAGGGGATGTTAATCAAGTTACAGAACTGATTCAGAATTTCCCACTGATTACCGTTGCTAACCTGAATTCTCCAAATCAGATGGTGTTAGCAGGGACGAAAGCTGAAATTGCCAATGTAGAAGAGGCTCTGAAAACTCAAGGATTCTCTAGCATTTTATTGGGAGTTTCCGCGGCTTTCCATACTCCACTAGTAGCTTATGCACAGCAACCCTTTGCCAGAGCTATCGAAAAAGTTACTTTCAACGAGCCACAAATCCCGGTTTACACCAATGTGACTGGAAAGCGTTACCCAAATGACCCGCAAGTTATTCAAAAAGTCCTCAAAGAACATCTGAGGAATCAAGTACTGTTTAAGCAGGAAATTGAAAATATTTATGCTGAAGGTGGTTACTGCTTTATTGAATTTGGGCCGCGGAGCGTTCTCACCAACTTGGTAAAAGATATTCTGAGCGATCGCCCTCATTTAGCTGTAGCTTTAAATACCAGTCATCTCAAAGATAGCGATCGCACTTTACGGCAAGCTGTTATTCAGTTGCGCGTTGCTGGATTACCTTTGCAAAACTTAGACCCCTATCAACTGGAGTACAAAATCCCAGAAGCTTCTCCAAATAAGGTCTTGAATGTCCGCTTAAATAGCACCAACTATGTATCAGAAAAAACAAAGCAGTCCTTTGAAAAAGCTATGCAAAATGGGCATCAAGTGAAATCTACCGTTGCGAACAGTAATCATCCAGCAGAGAAAGTCGCAGTCAATGGTCAATCCACCGTTGGAAATGGCAACAAACCAGCAACAGCTAACCCCTCTCATCCAGCAGAGAAAGTCGCAGTCAATGGTCAATCCACCGTTGGAAATGGCAATAAACCAGCGACAGCTAACCCCTCTCATCCAGCAGAAAAAGTTGCAGTCAACGGTCAATCCACCGTTGGAAATGGCAATAAACCAGCAACAGCTAACCCCTCTCATCCAGCAGAGAAAGTCGCAGTCAATGGTGGAGTGAAATCTGTGCAGAATGGGCAATCAGACCAACTAGATATCAAGTCTTTGCAACCTATTCCAGAACTTCCTCTAAGTTACCTAAGAGCTATAGACAACTTAGAGTACACATTAATAGAGTTCAATCGCCATCAACATGATATCTTGCAGGTTCACGAACAATCTTTGAACCATCAGACAGAATATACCAAAACCTTCTTCCAACTCATGCAGCAACAACATGCGTTGTGGGGAAATGGTAAATTCAACGAGCCACAAACACAAACTCAGCAACTTGTAGTCTCTAGTTCAGAACGCAGCATCATGCGGTTTCACGACCATCAAGCTGATAGCATCCGCATCCATGAGCAATATCTGAACCATCAGCAAGAATACACTAACAACTTTTTCCAATTGCTCCAGCGACATTATGAACAGTCGCCCAGCAGTACAAGTCTGATACCGCCAATTAACTATCAACCTAGTCTAGTAGTTCCACCAACCCAAGAGGATAACCCTGTTCTGGAAACTGCATCGGTTGCTTTACCGAGTAACGGTTTTGCCACTAAATCTGAGCCAGTTTCAACTAATGGTAATGGCACAAATGGTAATGGCGCACATCATCAAGCAGCAGTTTTGGATATTAATCCATTAGAGGAGAATAAGACTGCAACTGTAGCGTTTGTACCCTCAGCACCCGCAGAACCAGTAATACCCACAGAACCAGTAACGCCCACAGAACCAGTAGCACCCGCACCCCCAGCAGTAATTATTGATCAAGCCATCCTGAGCGAAACTCTGATTAACGTTGTCAGTGATAAAACAGGCTATCCAACGGAGATGCTAGAACTGACGATGGATATCGAGGCAGACTTGGGGATTGATTCCATCAAACGTGTGGAAATTCTCGGAGCGTTGTTAGAACTATATCCCGATTTGCCCAGACCGAATCCCGAAGAAGTGGGACAGCTACGCACCCTCGGTCAAATAGCTGAGTATATG
Source organism: Nostoc sp. (assembly GCA_041743605.1). GTDB lineage: Bacteria > Cyanobacteriota > Cyanobacteriia > Cyanobacteriales > Nostocaceae > Nostoc. The sequence continues at coordinate 8,749 of JBGTMK010000678.1, read as the reverse complement.
GGGAAAATTGCATCAGAAATCTCAGCAGCGATCCCTGCGGTGGGCCTTGTCAACGCACCTGTGGATGAAACAGGGGGAGATGGGAAAGATGGGGGAGATGACGGTGATGGGGGAGTAACAGTAACATCACCCTCATCCCCTTCACCCCACTCATCTCCAGAGCTTACTAACATTGTCTCCAACGTCGTGAGTGAAAAAACTGGCTACTCGATGACGATGTTAGATTTATCAATGGATCTTGAGACAGATTTGGGAATTGATCGCGTCAAACTTGTGGAAATTCTAGGAGCGTTGCTAGAACTATATCCTGATTTACCCAAGCTGAATTCAGAAGCATTAGCTCAACTTCATACCCTCGGACAAATTGTTGCATATATAGAGAAGGGACTGGGGACTGGGGAAGAAGCAGGGGAGCAGGGAGCAGGGAGCAGGGGAGAAGAGTTTTCCCCAGTACCCAGTACCCAATCCCGAATTCTTCGCTCTCCTGTCAAACTCAAATATCTTCCTGAACCCGATTTTTTAGATTTCACGTTCCCAGATCAGCATATTGCCTTGCTTACTGATGATGGTTCTCTCACCACGACGAAACTAGCTGAGACTCTGTTAAAGCGTGGCTGGAAGACTGTTGTCTTAACTTTTCCCTCAACTGTGATTTCTAAGCAATCTGCTTTACCTGAAGGGGTTAGCCGTGTGGTGCTTGCAGATTTGAGGGAGGAGCATTTGCAAGAACAGTTAACAGCGATCGCTAATAATTATGGCCAAATCGCTACATTTATCCATCTAAATCCCTCAAATCACGAAGATACAAGCAAGAATGTCCGCTATCTGGAATCAGAAAAAGCTATTCTTCGCCATATCTTTCTCGTCGCCAAATATCTCAAGGAACCACTGAATCAAGCAGCACTTCAAGGACGCAGTAGTTTTGTAACTGTGGCTCGTCTAGATGGCGAATTCGGACTAGGACACAAAACTAACTTCGGTGCAATTGGCGCTGGACTATTTGGACTCACTAAAAGTTTGAACCAGGAATGGGAATCTGTATTTTGCCGAGCGATCGACCTCAATCCTGATTTAGATGCCGAAATATCAGCACAGCATATCCTCGCTGAACTTCATGATCCCAATCTATTGGTTGTGGAAGTGGGATATAACTCACAAGGACGATCAACCTTAATATGTGAACAAGAAGAACAAAAAAACAGAGCGCAGGAAGTAGGAACAATCCCCTTTGCACCCAGCACCTTTTCCGCCAACCTTTTCCCCATCGCCAATGCCCAATCTCAAGTATTTCTCGTAAGTGGTGGTGCCAAAGGGATAACGGCTCAATGTGCGATCAAACTAGCGCAACGTTATCAATGCAAATTTATCTTAATAGGTCGTTCCGCCGCCGATCCAGAACCCGTATGGACTGAAGGTTACTTGAGTGAAGCTGATTTGAAAAAGCGGATTATGGAGGATTTCTTCGCCAAAGGTGAAAAACCCACACCTGCAATGGTGCAGAAAAAGTTTAACGTTATTTCATCTAGTCGGGAAATTGCCACAACCTTACAAGCCATTAAACAAGCGGGTGGGAAAGCTGAGTATTTGAATGTTGATGTGACTGATGCGATCGCGCTTTCTGAACAAGTTGCTAATGCTGTGAAGCGTTTCGGCCCAGTGACAGGAATTATTCACGGGGCTGGTAATCTGGCTGATAAGCGGATTGAGAAAAAATCAGTCCAAGATTTTGAAACAGTTTACACTGCCAAGGTTAAAGGTCTAGAAAACCTGTTGCGGTGTGTACCAGCCAATCAATTGAATTATTTAGTCCTATTTTCTTCTGTAGTTGGTTTCTACGGAAATGTCGGACAGACAGATTATGCGATCGCTAATGAAATTCTCAACAAATCAGCCCACCTTGTCAAACGCAACCATCCCCATTCTCATGTAGTAGCGATTAATTGGGGCCCTTGGGACAGTGGTATGGTTTCTCCCGAATTAAAGCAAGCTTTTGCTGAACGAAATATTGAGACTATTCCGATTGAAATTGGCACAGAATTTTTAGTTGATGAATTAGCTAGTACGAATCAAGAAACTGTGCAAGTTGTGATTGGTAGTCCCCTGGTGTTTATGCCGGAAAAGCTACCAAGTGAGTTAAGAACTTTTCGTATCCAGCGGCAACTCACATTAGCTGCTAATCCTTTTTTACAAGACCATGTAATTGCTGGTTATCCAGTTCTACCAGCAACTTGTGGACTATTATGGATTGCTAATGCTTGTGAACAAATTTATCCTGGCTACAAAGCTTTCAGTTGTACAAATTATAAAGTTTTGAAGGGACTAATCTTCGATGAAAATTTACCAACCGAATACACTTTAGAATTGCAAGAAATTGCGAAACATGATATCAATGAGATAGATTTCGATGCCAAAATTTGGAGCAAAACTCCAGAAGGTAAAATCCGTTATCATTTCAGTAGCCAGATGAAACTGAAGCGGCAAGTTCCTAGTACCCCTACACTCGAATTTCTGAACTTAAGCCAGGATCATAGAATCACCGCTACGACTTCATCACTTTATCAAAATGGGGCAGCTACCTTATTTCACGGACTTACTTTTCAAGGTGTAAAATCTGTCTTAAATGCCACTCTGGATAAGATAACCATAGAATGCTACTTGCCAGAACCAGCAAAAAGACAACAAGGACAATTCCCAGTCCAAACATTTAATCCCTATATTGCAGATGTGCAGATTCATGCATTTTGGATTTGGGCACAGCATTTTTATCAGGTAGCTTGTTTACCTTCAGAAATCAAAATTTTTGAACAGTTTGAAGCTGTCCCTTTTGATGAAACATTTTATGTTTCTTGTGAAATAAAATCTAAAACAGAATCGGGTTTAGTGGTTGATGTCATCGCCCATAATCAGCAAGGACAAATATATACCCGAATGCTTGGAGCAAAGGGAACTATTTTACCCAAGCAATTAGATGAAATTTAACTAGGAATTAGCCTAACTTTTCACTTAATTTGGAAAAGCTTCCTAACCCCAGGTAAGAAGTTCAAAGTCAAGGAGCTACGGTGTAGAATTACCCCCCTTAATCCCCCTTGTAAAGGGGGGAAACCGGAAAATCTTGTTCCCTCCCCTTTGCAAGGGGAGGGTTAGGGTGGGGTAAAACCTTGGTTAATCAGCATTTCAAACTTGTGTGTACACCATAGCCTTTAAGGAAAGAGATTTAAAGAGAGGTTTTCCAGATACCAGGAAATCAGCAACTCAAAAATGTATATATCAGCTTGAGGAGACAGGTGATGGAAGAATTTTCAAAAAATAAAACTCCTAAAATAGCAATTGTGGGAATGGATTGCTATTTGGGTGGTGACTGCAAAGGATTAGATGCCTTTGAACGCAGTATTTATGAAGGAACTCAGCATTTTATTTCCATACCTCCTCAGCGATTGCAAGCAATAGAAGCACAAGAAAAGTTGCTGAAAAACTATGGTTTTGCCGACGGTGCATTACCATTAGGCGCATACATCAAAGATTTTGAGATTGATGCTTTAGATTTGGAAATCCCGCCAGAAGAATTAGACAATTTTAATTCTCAAGAACTATTGATGCTTCAGGTAGCTGATAATGCCCTCAAAGATGCGGCACTTCCTCAAGGGACAAGAATAGCAATAATCATTGCTACTGCTACAGAACTAACTCTAGACAAACTTACCAAAACAGAAAAACTAGAAGCGATTGACAAAGACAGTGAATCTCCAAGTTATATCGAAAACGGACTGGCTGATTATATTTCCAAACTATGGAATTTTGCTGGCCCTGCATTCACATTAATTGCCAAACACAATACTGTTTTTAAAGCCTTAGAGCTTGCACAAAAGCTACTTGCAATCAGAGAAGTAGATGCTGTTTTAGTCGGTGCAATCGAGCTTGCTGGGGATGGCGCTAGTGTTTTACGACGAAATCAAATAACAAGAGTTAACACAGGCGTGAATACTCTCAGTTATGACCAGAATGCCAATGGCTGGATAGTAGGCGAGGGTGCGGCGGCTGTAGTATTGAAGCTCCACGAAACAGCAAAACAAGAGAACAATCGCATATATGCAACGATTGACGCTCTCAGTCTCTTGAAAAATTCAACAAATCGCGTCTCCAATTCCCAATCCCCAAATCCTGAAGCGGTGACACAAGTTTGTCAACAAGCTTTTCATCTTGCAGACATCAAACCGAAAGATATCAACTATTTGGAAGTTGTTGGTAGTGGAATTCCCCAACAAGATGAGTCAGAAATTCAAGGTTTGCTCACAGCTTACCGCACATTTGAACCAAATTTAACTTGTGCGATCGGTAGTGTCAAAGCCAATATTGGTCATACACATAGTGCATCGGGAATAGTCAGTCTGGTGAAAACAGCACTCTGTTTATATCACCGCTATATTCCTGCGGTTCCCCAATGGTCTAGCCCCAAAACGCCAGAGATTTGGCAAGGTAGTCCTTTTTATGTCGCTTTTGAATCAAAACCCTGGTTTTTAGAAAAAGGAGCTACCAGAAGAATAGCTGCGATTAATGGGATGGAGGTAGATGGGAGTTACGCACATTTAATTTTGTCAGAGGAACCAAATCAGAGAGATCACAGCAGCCGATATTTAGAGCAAATGCCTTATTATGTATTTGCGATCGCAGCTGATGATCAATCAACTTTATTAGACGAAATCCGCACTCTTGAGCAAACGATTCAAAATTCTTCTTCCCTATCTGACGCTGCTAGGCAGACTTTCACAGCTTTTCAACAGCGTCAACAGGCAACTTATGCTCTAGCAATTCTCGGACACAATCAAGAGGAATTGCAACGGGAAATTCAGCACTCCCTCAAGGGTATTGCCCATGCCTTCGAGACTGGGAAAGACTGGCAAAGTCCTCTCGGTAGCTATTTTACGGCTAAACCGATGGGTCAAAAAGGTAAAGTTGCTTTCGTTTACCCAGGTGCCTTTAGTGCTTATATCGGATTAGGTCGAAATCTGTTTCGTTTGTTTCCTCAACTTTACGATGATCCCTTCATCAGAAGCATCTACAATCGTGTTGCCAACGTCGAAAAACTTATTTATCCCCGAAGCTTAGAAAAATTGTCAACTAGGCAATTAGAAGCCCTTGAACAGCGATTGCTCAAAGATTCAGTAGCAGTACTCGAATCAGAAATGGCTTGTGCTGGACTGATGACAGCAATTCTGAAAAATTATTTCCAACTCAAGCCGCAATGTGCCTTTGGTTATAGCTTGGGCGAAATTAGCATGATGTTGGCTCAAGGTGTCTGGACTGAGTTTCAAGAAGGTAGTGAGGGCTTTAACTCATCATCTCTGCTGAAGACGAGGCTATCTGGCCCCAAAAATGCTGTGCGCGAGTACTGGGGATTACCTCAAGGACAAGATGAGCAAGGCGAAGATTTTTGGCGCAACTATATTCTCATGTGTCCAGTCTCGCGTGTTCAGGAAGCTATTAAAGATGAAAAGCACGTCTATTTGCCCTTAATTAATACTACAGAAGAAGTTGCGATCGCTGGTGATATCCAAGCCTGTCAGCGAGTGATTGCCAACTTAAATTGTAATGCTTTTTCTGCTCCCTTCACCCATGTAATTCATTGCGAGACAATGCGCTCTGAATACGATGAACTTGTGAGATTAAATACATTACCTACTCAAAACGTATCAGAGACTATTTTTTATTCCGCAGCCGAGTACAAACCCATTGATCTCGATAGCCATTCTATTGCTCACAACATTGCTCAAAACCTCTGTCAACAGCTTAATTTCCCTCAGCTAATTAACCGCGTCTATGAAGATGGTTTCAAAATATTTATCGAAGTAGGTGCCGGTAGTAACTGTTCCAGATGGATTGATAAAACCCTCAATGCAAAAGAACACATTACTGTGTCTCTTAATAAAAGAGGTGTAGATGATCATACTTCTATTATCAAAGCCTTAGCAAAACTTCTCAGCCATCGGGTTAATTTAGATTTATCACCACTATATTCTCAACAGCCAGAAGTTTCTAAAAAAAGCCAATCTAGACTGAGAACTATAACCTTAAACAGTCAGAAAGTTAGTGACATATCTTTGAACAATAAAAATCAAGAAATCCTTCCAGATATATCTTTTAGGTATCCCACCACCACTGCTCATCAACAGCAGTACAAACAACCAGATTTCAAGGAATTAGCACAAATGAATTCTTCTTTATTTCAAAGCACAATCACAAGTCCTGTAAATACCCTTAGAAATGTAGAAAATATCCAAGAGCAAGGGAGTCTTAAAAAGAGTAGAGAATCTACCCTATTATTGCTCAAAGAGCGTAATTTAGAAACTGTAGAGAAATCACAAAATCACGAAAATTGGACAATAGAACAGGAAAATGATCAATCCATTCTGACTTCTAGCTTGACAACTTGTCATATTATTGACGAACCTCATTGTCTAAATTTACGTAGCCCTTACTATCAAAAGCTAAGTGAAAATGCCTCCCGCATGACCAAAACCCATGCTGTTTTTTTACAAGCGCGACAAGAGTCACTAAAGCAAATCAGCGCCATAATTCAGTTGCAAATGACTTGTTACCAGAAGTTATTTGAATAATAATCATTTAAAGCAGTCAAGTACCCAAATCTTGAACTTACAAGAGATTGCTTCGTTCCTAGTCTCAGGCTGGGAATGCATACTAGGAGGCTCCGCCTCCAAAATTAGCGACAGAGCCGCAAAAGCCTCTTTGATGACTGATGCCTTTATTCTGCTGTAAATTATTCAAACATTACAGCACTTACGGCAGCTATGAGGTACATCCCCAAATCTGAAAGCTTTGATAGGAGAGAGCAAGGAGAAAAACTGTATTGCATAATAGCCGCAAGCGCTGTATCTAGTAAGTCGGCGCGATTAAAGCTAACTGTCTAAGGCTGTCATTTGTCCTACCCCTGCGGGTTCGCTAAAACCGTTTTCGTAAGAGTAGCCCCTGGCGTGTCTATGTCATTCGTGAAAGTTTCAAGCCTATTTACGTTTCGTAACATAACTTAGTTTATTTCTAACCACTTACTTAACCCATTTTCTGGAGATGGAAGTTTAAAAACATGATTGGCACAAACAATATATTAAATAACAATGGTAGCTATCTGAAAATATCAGATTTTTCTTACCAGCAAAATCAAGTTTGGCAAGGTGCTTTAGATTCGGTATCTTTTAACGAAAAAGGCATAAAATCTAAGTTGCTAAATTTAGAACAACCTTGTTATATTATTAGAGTTGAAGGAAAAATTGGCGCGACTAACGAAGGTTATTTATATCCTTACAACCAAGAAAAAAATGGCCAGGCAGAAATATTAATAGCTGCTCCACCTTTATCAACTAAACAGTTAGGTGATTCAAGCTTTCTAAATTTTCATGGTGTAAAATACGCTTATGCCACGGGCGCAATGGCTCAAGGAATTGCTTCTGAAGAACTAGTAATTGCCCTTGGTAAAGAGAAAATATTGAGTTCATTTGGTGCTGGTGGCTTATCTCCTGCTCGCGTCGAAGCAGCCATTAACCATATTCAACAAGCTTTACCCCAAGGGCCTTACGCATTTAACTTACTCCACAGTCCTAGTGAACCTGCGATTGAACGCGGTGTTGTTGATTTGTATCTTAAATATCAGGTGAGAACCATCGAAGCTTCCGCCTTCCTCGATTTGACTGACAACATTGTTTACTACCGTGCTGCTGGACTTAGTTTGAATGCAGCTAATCAAATCGAAATCAAAAATAAAATTATTGCCAAAATTTCTCGGAGAGAAGTAGCAACTAAATTTCTGCAACCTGCTCCCACAAAAATCTTAAAACAATTAGTTGAGCAAGGTCTTATTAGTGAATTACAAGCAAGCCTAGCTGAAAAAATTCCTGTAGCTGACGATATTACTGTAGAAGCAGATTCTGGTGGTCATACAGATAATCGTCCTTTGGTTTGTCTTTTACCATCCATCTTGGAATTGAGAGATGAAATTCAAAGAAAATTTTCTTATGAGAAACCAGTCAGAGTCGGAGTAGCAGGAGGAATTGCTACACCACAATCAGCATTAGCTGCCTTTATGATGGGGGCTGCTTATATTGTGACTGGCTCGATTAATCAATCTTGTATTGAAGCTGGAACTTCTCAACATACTAAACAATTACTAGCTCAAGCCGAGATGGCTGATGTGATGATGGCTCCAGCGGCAGATATGTTTGAAATGGGGGTAAAACTCCAAGTTCTCAAAAGAGGAACTCTCTTTCCTTTACGAGCGCAAAAATTGTTTGAGTTATACAAAAACTATGACTCAATTGAAGATATTCCACTAGCAGAAAGAGAGAAATTAGAAAAACAAGTTTTGCGAAAGACTTTGGAAGCAGTTTGGGAAGAAACAGTTAGTTATTTATCTCAACGCAATCCCGATAAATTAAACAAGGCTGTTAATAATCCCAAATTGAAAATGGCTTTAATTTTTCGTTGGTATCTGGGATTATCATCTCGTTGGTCTAACTTTGGCGAAAAAGGCAGAGAAATGGATTATCAAATTTGGTGTGGCCCAGCTATGGGCAGCTTCAATGACTGGGTTAGAGGTTCTTATTTATCTGAATCAAATAATCGCCAAGTCGTTGATATTGCTAATCAGATTATGACCGGAGCGGCATTTTTATACCGGATGCAGAGTTTGAAAATCCAGGGTTTACAAATGCCAGCTTATTACAGTGAATATCGTCCAGTTGTT
>JBGTMK010000677.1:0-3342 GCA_041743605.1 Nostoc sp. | reverse complement strand
TCCTTGTCACCATATTTTAACTATCCTTCTACTTTTCCATAAGCCTTCTTCACCCAATACCCTCTAGGCGGCTTTTCTACCCCATAAGCCTTACACCACTTCTCTACAGCTTTATCAGACACGCCAAAATCTCTCCCAATTTGTGCAGTTGGCTTTTCCCAAACTAGTTTTCCTAGTTCTTCTTTTGATGGTCTTTCAACTTTTCTGGTATGAATTCTAGAATCTGGGTTAACCTTTCTGGTTGTTAAATCAACGCCAAACTCCTTGTAGGTTCGCTTAGATGCTGCTTCAGTAAAGTCTGTAAAATCCTCCCACCAGTAAAATGGTGTAGCTGAGTTAGGTATCTGGGTAGTTATGTAACAACCCTTAAAGTTAATTGATGGATAAACAACTTTATCTATGTCAGGAAGATAAACAGCATAAAATCCAAAGTCATTTACTTTGTACTTCTTCTGATGAGTCCCATTTTTATCTACCCAAATAGTTTTATTTACTACCCTGTTATCTCCCGCGTATTTAGCTTGTATTTTGTAAAATTTATCGTCTTTGTAAGCAACAAAATCAAAAGGTAAATGTTCACAAACAAGTGGCGTGAGGACTAAATACCCTTTAAGGGTTAGATCGGCGATCGCTTTTGTAGCAGCAATATCGCCCTTGTTCTTGGTATGATGCAGCAATAACGAACCCTCAAACGTGGAAATCATCATATCATTTCACCGTGCTTGAGGGTTCATATTGAGTTAAAACGAGCGCGGCAGGGTTCGAACCTGCGACCGATTGCTTAGAAGGCAATTGCTCTATCCACTGAGCTACGCGCCCAACATAAATTAATGGCTCCTGGAGGAGTCACCTAAACTATTATATCGTCTTCACCTACCAAGAAGCAATCAAAAATTGCAGATTTACCACTAGCAAGGCTAAGATGCTAGTCGCTAGTTAGTGCAATCTACACCGAAAACGAAACAGATGGGGTACTGGTTTAGATATATTGAGTTGTCAAGGGGTTATTTGCCTGTTAACGCCAACGCCCTCTGGCGGCTACCTTCGGGAAGGATCTGGCGATCGCTAGGCTCATTTCCAAAGTATGCTAGGTAATTTCAGCCTTGGCGATGCTGCCAAATGCCATTATATATTCCATATTAAGAATGCCCCTGTGAGGAGTTATTTGCTAGTGCCATGTTTATTCTCAAACGGCAGGATGTTGAAATATCAAGCATTCAGCACCCAAAAAAGGATCAGCAGGTGCCGATTCTCAGTTATCAAGGGCAGACTTTTCGCTTGATTAGTGTTTTCAAAGCTAGTCAAGAGGAAGAAGCTAGAGCCTTATGGAGAGAATTAACGGATAACCGAGGTAAAGCCTGTGTTTTACTGGAGGAACCGGAACGTTTTAGCGTTTGGGGTAAAATCCGTTTAGAGCAGCTGGATAGTGATACAGGGGGTCATGGCAAAACGGCGATTTTAGTCCAAGCCGGTATTTTGCTATTGCAGGGTGTTTCTATCGACATTGAAGAGTTTTTAGGTGCTAGGCAAGCTACCTTATTTGAAAAAGATATTGCAGAAGTATTACAGCAGAAGCAATTTCCTCAAGCATCTTCCCTAGAAGCGGTTAAATATTTGGTATCTACGAATCCTTTGCCGGCAGCCAAAATACCTGATTGGCAAGAAAATCATGTAGTTATCTTGTTACAAGAACTGCATCGATTAGGGAAGGCCTATTTTGGCAATGCTAATTTTACCAAGCAAGTGATTTATAAGCTAGAAGATATGCCAGAAGCCGAGCGATCGCTGTTTCTCCGTTGGCTAAATCAATCGCCTCTGGGTAAACTATGGCAGTAGCATGGAAATTTTTTAACGAAATTCCTGCCACTGGCACTTGCTTTTGGTGTCAGATTGTGTATTACCCAATAGACACACTGCTAGATATACAGTCATTTAACTCAAAATACTGCCAGAGTGCATCTACATAAGTCTTGTCCTATGAATAACTCTTACGAAAATTCGTTCCTTTCTAAATCAATTTTCACCACTCAGAACATTGTCTTAGCTAATATTGGCTGGGCCGTATTGGCGCTGCTATACTTTTTATTGTTTAGTGCCAAAGTTCCCGGAGCGGATGGCATAGAAAGCCGAGCCGAGTGGTATGTGATTGGCACAAATATTTTTGAAGCTTTAGCTTATTTGGGTGCCAGTATCTTATGCTTGAGGAACTGGCTGAGTCCGCAAATCGTCAGTGGACGGAATGTTTGGCTCTTAATTGGGTTAGGTATGCTTTCCTATTTCGTTGGGGGGATATTTTTCGGCTATACCGAAATAATTTTGAAAGATGAACCGGATGTGTCTTTAGGCGATATATTTTTTGTACTTAGTTATCTATTACTTGGCGCAGGAATGATTTTAGCTGTGGCTTCCAGGCGAATCAATCTGGAAAAATGGCAGTGGCTAATTGTGTTAGCAATTGCAATGTTCGGTAGTTTGTTGGCATGGTGGATTTCTATGCAACAAGAAACACCCTCAGAACTGCTAGTCGCTATTTTGAATTGGTTTTACGTAGTTAGCGATGTGGTTTTGTTAATTATTGCTACCACTCTGTTGCTAGCCTTTTGGGGGGGAAGAGTTTCTCAGTCTTGGCGAATGATTGCAGCGGCGGCATTTTCGCTTTACATTGCAGATATGTGGTTTAAATACGCCCAAGACCCCAATTATCAAAGTGGGGAAATCTTAGAAGTGTTTTGGGTGTTTAGTGGAGTGTTATTTGGACTGGGCGCTGTCTTAGAATATGACGCATCACTAAGACGAACGCGGCGTACCAGCGGACGTAAACGAGCTTAGTAAAGATTTTTGGTATCTACCGTGAGAAAATTAACAGACTCTGACAAGCAAGAAATTCTTAAGTTATATAGAGAGACTGCCGAAACAACCTCAACTTTGGCAGACCGCTATGGTGTGAGTAACTCGACAATTAGTCGCCTACTCAAAAGCACTTTGCCAGAAGATGAGTATGAATACTTAGTCTCTTTGAAACGGGCTGCAAGAACTCCTGAAGGAAGGGCACAGGTAAGCTATGAGCAGTTACCACTGCTAAGTCAACCAGAGCCGGAGATAGAAGTTCCACTTAGTGAAAGCCCACCTGTGGAAGTACCAAAGGTTGAGCCACTACCACGTAAGATAATTCGTGTAGAGCAGGAACTTTACTCAGAGGAAACGGCGGAGTCGCTCGCCGCTAGTAGACGAGTACGGCGACGCCCCTCGGCGTCGGAAAAACCCAAGCTCCGAGTCACAGAGAAATTAGAAACTCCAGAGCCAAAGCCGCCGGAAATAGTCAGCATCCCCATCCCACCGCTC
>JBGTMK010000676.1:0-9146 GCA_041743605.1 Nostoc sp. | reverse complement strand
AGTAACGAAAAATAGGCTTAAAGGCTGATTGTTTCGTTCGGATTTATTTTTTATACAATCGTTTTTAACATTTCGCAGCATTGACAAACCCACCCCCTCTTGGCGCACAATGATTCGGCTTGCTTTTGTAATCCGTTCAACCGTCAGCATTAAATGTGTAAAATATATTACCGTCAGATGTGAGCGCAGATTGTCGGCTAGCGAAAGAGCGTGTGAGGTAGCCTCATTGCCGCTTCACCGCAAGCAACTTGTCCCTCTTGATTATCCTCATAGGAGGAAAATCTCATGAAATCAACGGTTAGCATCTTTACAGAAATTCCCGAAACACTCCACGAATCGTTAAAAAACTACTTAGAAACCCATCCTGATTGGGATGAAAACAGAGTATTGACGGCGGCGCTATCATTGTTTTTACTCCAAAATGGAGATAGTGATCGCCGTGCTGCGCGAGTCTACTTAGAAACTTTGTTTCACCACTCCTCAGTAGAAATGCCCTGTATCGATTCACCAGCAACAGCTAATTTACTAGACACTCCATAAGTACTGGGATGAAGGGCGTTATTTTAGCTCATGCTGTTAATGGGGCAGGGTTTGCCGTGCCCCATTAAGGAGTCATATTACAATAAAAAAGATCAATAGACTTTGATCTTAAACAGGTTCCGATAGTTTCTCCTGTCGTCAAAACTAGTTGATAATAATGCAATATTTAAAATTGAGGCAAGACGTGAGTATATTAGCTGACCCTTAGTACTTATTATAAAAATGTAGGCTGAAAACCCTGAAGTTCAATCTTCTTGTTGGTCATCACTATTAACATCTGGTGATTGCTCACTATTATTAACAATTGTGGTTTCCATCTCGCCTATTGCTATTACTTTTACTGGTAGGGTAGAAACGTATTTTAAAAAAACTGTTAACCAATCTGCTATGGTTTGATCTGGATCGAGAGGAAAGTCAGGATATAACCAAAATCCTGGTAAATGACCTTTAGGAGAATCTATGTCAAAAGTTAATTGATCGTAGGATTTTAATTCAGAATTAATTTTCCACCCCACACCCTGATAAAAACATTCTAGGCTTTGGGTTTGCATATATATTTGACTCTGAATAGCAAATCCAAAGTGACCATCACTATTTTTTATCCAAATATTATTAAGAATCTCTAGATCCTCATAATTCAGTTTTGATATCAAGACTGTAGGGGAAAATTTTGCATTTGCAAGAAGCACTGCTTCACACAATTTAAGCTTTTTCCTACTCATTAGTTTCAAGAAAATGTCGAAAGTCTCTCTGTCGGCTTCTTTCCAGGATTTTGCTTCTAGTAAGTCACATAGCTTATGATACTCAATAGGAAATGCTTTTTCGATTTCCTTTGATACCATCTTCTTAATTTTTGTTTCTGAATTGAATAGTTTTAGGTAGTTTTGGGCTTGTCTGCTTATTTTACTGAAAGCATTAGCTTTTTTAAAGGGATTGAAGTTATGAGAATGGATTTTTTCATAAAATAGGCAAGCTGTCTCTCCTATAGCGTAGATCATTAAAGCTTTTATTTCAGATGAAATGCTTTTCTCTGGGCTAGTACCAAACTTAAGCCAATCTATTCCATATTGAGTCGCAACATCACCTAAAAGCGCTGCATAAAAAACTGAAATAACGTCTACTTCCCAATTGAGGTAGCGGAAAGGAAGACCGTATATCAGAGCAATTTGATAAATCATTTCTACTGAAAATCTGACAATTCGAGGTATTTGAACGGTTTCCATTCCCTCAATAATTTCTTTTGCACTTTTATCAGCAAAAGCTCCAGGATCTCTACTATCCAAAGCTACATTAGCTAAAGCAAACGATTTTTTAACAATTAGGATACGAGCAAGTTCACGATTTGTTTTGTAGGAATACTGCTTCTGTAATTTTTCTACCGATGATTCTGCACGGTCTAACTTAACCTGCTTTAGGCAGTTAACTATTAGTTGGCAAGCTTTTTGGTCATAATTTTCTGGTTTTTGCCAAAGTGGTTGAAGAGGTTGTTCTTTTTTAACAGGAGGGTTATATTGTTTTTTGCTGCTGGTAGCAGATGTATTTTTCTTGTGCTTAGGCTTCCGTTTTTTTGATGTGGCAGTAGAGGAAGCCCAATTAGAGGATAAATAGTTATCTCCACTATCATTGCTGCTTCTAAAGATATTGATAAAATCAGAAATCCCTGAAATAATATCTCCGATTCCCATAAAAGACGCTCCTAGCTTTATACTTGGTTATTATATTTACAACCATGAGATCAGTATAAGCGGTAGTTTTAGCTAAAAAATATTTTCCAGTGGACTCTCTCCACTGTCTTAAATAGATAAATATCTCAAATAACTACTTGGTCTGTATTTGAGAAATATCTACCTATTTTGATTGTCTAAAATTTATCTTTTTACTAAAGCTAAAGAAATTTAATACAGTTCCCCAAGAATCAACAGTCAAGAGTTAAAAAACTCTAGACTGTTGACTCATGACTTGGCTTCCAAGTGCTGGGGATGAGCGGGAGATTCAAACTTATACCCTACGCCACGTACAGTTTGAATTAATGCTGGCTGACTAGCATCAATTTCAATCTTCTTGCGAATTTGGCCGATATGGACATCTACAACCCGTTGATCGCCGACATATTCATAATCCCATACCTCTTGGATTAGTTCTGCCCGCCGCCAAACTCGACCTGGATGACTGGCTAAAAAATGCAACAAGTCAAATTCCAGAGCAGTTAAGGGTACTGCTTGGTTATTAAGTGCTACCTCCCGTCGCACTGGGTCAATCATCAGTTTTTCAAATACCAAGCGTTTCTGCTCGGCCGTAGTTATCACTCGCTGACGCCTTAAAATAGCTCCGACTCTGACTTCTAGTTCTCCTAGCCCAAAAGGCTTGGTGAGATAGTCGTCAGCACCTTTAGCAAAGCCGCGAATTTTGTCAGCTTCGTCAGCACGGCTAGTCAACATTAGAACAAAAACACCATTACGACTTTGCATCTCTTGGCAGAGGTTAAACCCTGTTACATCTGGTAGATTCACATCTAGAATCACCAAATCAGGGTTAAATTGCTCAAATAGAGTTAAGGCTGTCTTTCCATCTTCGGCAGCCTCCACCTGATAGTTCTGCTTAATCAAAAAGCGTTGGATTAAATTCCGAACCGCAGGGTCGTCGTCAACTACAAGAATCTTGGCAGGAGCCATGACCATTACTTTGCACAAAAATTCGTAAGATTAACAAGAGGGTTGCGTAAAAACGCAGTTGCCACTTTGGTACTAACTAAGAATCTACATGGCTCTGGTATAAGATCCTGACTATTTAAAAATAAATACTCTAATCAGGATTGTGGACAATGAGAACGCAAAACTTCTGTGAGTTACAGTGTATAAGCGCTCTGACTTAGTCGCAACAGGTCTTGATACCAAGACACCTTTTTGATCCCAGTTAGGTGGTAACTTAAAACGTTTCAATTTTAAATCGATATGCGGATATATACCACAAGCGATTATTCAGTATAGTTAAAAAAACTCTATTACGGCACAGTAAGTTGCCAAATTTGAAACAGTAAAGTTGATTTTTTCATAAAAACTATGCATTTTAGGTACTCTCCGTTCAAATTCTAGATTAGAGCCAGAACTAGGCAACGACATGAGGGTATACACGGAGTTATAGCGATATGTTAAAGTGACTATAGTTGAAATTACAAAGTCGATCAAACTAACCCGTGCTACTATCCTGGTAGGGAATAAAATAGATCGAGATTTTAATTTCGATCATAATAAAACCTAAAGCTGTTTTTTCTTCGACAAAAGACTGCCGCTGACTGAGGCTGAAGTAACAAACTCCCATGAGCGATCAAAATCCCTACGAAAAACTTGGGGTATCAGAAGAGGCTAGCTTCGATGAAATTCAGGATGCTCGTAATCGCCTATTCGAGCAACATAGTGGCGATGCCAAGCATTTAGAAGTAATTGAAGCGGCTTACGATGCGATTTTAATGGATCGCTTACGGATGCGCCAGGAAGGTAAAATTAAAGTCCCTGAGCGTATCCGGTTTCCAGAGTTGCGAGTGCAATCGCCTCCTAAAGAAAGTCCAACCCCTCGTGAGCAGTCACCTGCATGGCTGCAACGGATGTTGGATCAGCCGACGGCTGCGGATATATTCTTACCAGGAGCTTGGTTTCTTGGTTTGAGTTCTATTAGCCTGTTTTATCCAGAGGGAGGCGATCAGGTTTTGCAGCTAGCATTGGTGGTTGGAGTAGGCACCAGTATTTACTTTCTCAATCGCAAAGAAGGCAAATTTGGCCGAGCAGTTTTGTTCACCCTAGTCAGTTTAATCATTGGCTTAATCGCTGGGGGACTAGTTGCTAGCTGGCTCTTACCACAAGTATCATTTATCAGTTTGGGAACGAACCAGTTCTCTAGTGTAGTGACATTTATATTGTTGTGGTTGGTTAGTAGTTTTCTACGGTAAATCCATAGACGTAAGGAAGCTTCTATGGAGAAGACATGGTTTATGTATGTTCTTCTCAAATAAGAAAGTCAGGAGTCAAAATAAGTATTTTGACTCCTATTTTAATTTCCAACCAGAGTACTGATTAATTAAATCTGTTGCAGCTACAGAGCCTTTCTAGACAAGGTGTTTAGGTTTTAGGACTAAATCAACAGCAGTGCTAAAGTCTTTAACTATTAAGTCAGGGTGGTAAAGTTCTAATTGGGTGCGATCGCGAATCCCACACTCTACAGCCATCACCTTAATCTCATAATTTTTCGCAGCGGTGATGTCGGCTTCCGTATCTCCCACCATCCAGGTATCAGCGGCTGCGGGTAGCTCTTTTAATGCCCTAGCCATTAACAAGGGTTTATCTTCAATATCACGAGTTTTAACATAGTCGTTACTCAAGCAATAACAACGATTTTCCGGAAAAAATCTCCCTAAATCGTATTTTTTGAAAGCATAATCTAGTTCCCGAACTCGGCGCATGGTCATAACTGCCAAATCAATTCCAGCTTCTTGAATTTTTAACAGTGCATCCACAGCACCAGGCGCGAGGGTGTCATAGTTGAAATAAGCTTCTGTATGCACAGTTTGCCGCCGTAATTGGGCGAATTCTAGGGCTTGGGCTTCGTCTAACCCTGAATTTAAGGCGATTTGTTTTTCGGGAACACGCGATCGCTTTAACTGCCAAAATTCCGCTTTCGGAAGTTCTTGCACTACTTGATCTGGGCAACGGGTTTTGTCTAAGCAGAATTGATAAACACGGTAGTACCGTTCGGAAACATCAATAATTGGGCCGTCGAAGTCAGTAATCAGTCTTAGCATCGGCGGAAAATGTTAATTTTTATTAAAATTATCTCAGATGTATGGCTATTTTTCGAGACTATCAAGTTTAGCTAAGGGTTTTTTGTAAACTCTTTTTAAGCTGAATTTCAATTGATATTTTGTACTCAGGCATCATTGCAAAGTACCGCGTTTGATTTGTTCGCTTTCAATGGCTTCAAATAAGGCGCGAAAGTTACCTTCGCCAAAACCTTGAGCTTGGAAACGACGCTCAATAAACTCAAAGAAAAATGTCGGCTGCTCAAAAATTGGCTGGGTAAAAATTTGCAGTAATAAGGGTGCGGTATTTCTTCCCTCTAAAGGAGTATATTCTTGCCAATCCACGAGAATTTCTTGTTGGGCGATCGCTTCCAGTTCTAGAGGTGATAGTGTCAGTCCTGGACGCTGTTTTAGCTGTGAGTAGTAGGTTTGGGGAACTGAGAGTAAGGATAAACCATTAGCACGAAATTTAGCGATCGCACTCACAAGATTAGTTGTCCGCAAGGCAATATGCTGAATTCCTGGGCCCTGGTTGACATCCAGAAATTCCTGAATTTGAGAATTTCTGGAAGCCGGTTCATTAATTGGCAATTGGACGCTACCGTTACGCGAAATCATCACCTGGCTGTGTAAAGCAGAGCGATTGGTTTTAATTTTAAATGCTTGCTGGGGTTGAAAATCTAGAATATTTTCGTACCAAGCCACAGCACGCTCTAATTCACCAACTGCCACATTCAGCACTACGTGATCTATGGCGGTAAAAGTGTTGTCATTTGTCTTTTGTCCTTTGTCAAAAACTAATGACCTTTCTATCAACGTATGAGTAAGTCCACCCCAGGCGGCAATTTTGCCACATTTGAGGAATGCCGTACCCACCTGGCGTTCCTGGATGGGTTGGAGGATTGTAGCACCGTGTTTTTGAGCTAGTGCGATCGCAGCTTCTACATCTTCCACAGCAAAAGCTACATCTGCTACACCTGGTGGATATTGACGCAGAAACTCAGCTACCGGACTTGTAGGTAACAGTGGTGAAGATAGAAAAAAGCATACAGCACCATTTTGCACCACTTCTGTACAAGTGTGAAATGAATTGCTGCGATCGGTTACTGGTTGAAAACCAAGATGGTGTACAAACCAATCCCGCCATACTTTGGCATCTTCTACATAGAAATGAACGTGATCAATTTTCATAGATACTGAAAATCCAGCATAAAAGTTTATATATCTGTAAATTTTGCCTTTTTTGCTAGATTTTCACGTCTTTCCTAAGCAAGAAATATGTAGGCGCACTCCCCCTTTAAAAGAACAGATGACTATCAGGTTGAATGTTAATTTCCATTGGCACAGCTTGCGGTTCGGCAGAAATGGCAAAGAAAATAGCATTGGCAGCAGTTTCAGCACTGAGCATTTTTTTCCGGTCTACTTTTAGGTTGACGTTATCCCAAAAAGGAGAATCTACCCCACCAAAGTAGAATAGCGTGAACTTGATACCAAAACGCTTGAGTTCTTCTGCCATGCACTTGCTAAAACCGACAACACCAAACTTAGAAGCCGAATAAGCCGCTGCCATCCCCATCGAATGCTTGCCCAAAATTCCTACCACATTACAGATGTGACCAGACTTGCGCTTTTGCATTTCTTCAGCCGCCGCCTGAGTGGTGTAAAAGCTGCCTTTTAAGTTGACATCTAACATCTTGTCTAAATCAGCGGGTTCCAGGCTGTTGTAGGGCTTGAGTATACCAGCACCAGCTGCATTAACTAAAATATCGATTTGACCAAACTCAGCGATGGTCTTTTCTATCAAAGTATCTACCTGTTGGGGATCAGTAATATCAGTGGGAACGGTCAAAACTTGCCCTGGTAAATCATTTGCCAGTGTTGTTAAACGAACCGCATCTCTGGCAGCCAGTACTAACCGGACTCCCGTAGGTGCAAGTTTGTGTGTTAAAGCTGAACCAATACCACCAGTAGCACCGACAATAACAACAACCTTATCTTGCATCGTATTATTTACATTTCTTTACATCTTTTTACATAATACTGAATTACAGGCTCAGGTTGTACGTAGACATCGAGAAATATATCTATTCGCAAATTAGTGCTGTTACCTCGTATTCCTTGCCATTTGCTTTTAATGTAAATGTGGGAGACGATTTTAGATATTTAAGAAAACTAGAACCTAAGTTTAATTCTTGAATAATTGAATTGGGTGATTTTCCGGTGATTTTCCGTAACTCTGAGCCTAGCTTAGACACAGATAATTTAGTTTGAGGGGAATTTGTTTGTATATCTTGAAGAATATTTAATAGTAATTCATCTAATGTTTTTCCATTAGTAACTTTTCCAAAATCTTCTTTTTTTACTTCTTGAATAGGTTCTGTAAAAGAGTTATCTAAGACAGAGATGACTTTCTCATTTTCTGGTTGACTCGAATTATCTTGAATACTAATATTACATTTTTCTTGAAATAACGTCGCAACATCTACTAAACTGTCTAGTCTAGCATTGATTGATTCCTGTTCAGTTTTAATTAAATCTTGAATTGTATCAACCACTTTTACTTTTTCCAAGGATGTAACTTCTGTTGCCATTGCTAGTGAATAATCAGTAATTTTGCCACTATTTCGGTTGTTTATATGTAAAGTTTGCCCTTGTCTACGTACCCAATAGACAATCAATCCTTGGTTTTGGAGTTCGTTACATAGGTGAATTAAAATTCCATCGCTAGAACAGACCAATATTTCTTTAACTGTTGGATAAGAGCGTAAAATGCAAGCACCGAATGCAATCATTTTTGCATCAGCACTATTTTTACCTTCAGGCACATGGACAAGTTGATAGCCACGGTTATATAGTTCAATATCTTGCTTCCCAATACTTGGGTTTCTCCAGTTAGCAAATGCAATTTTGACTCGGAGAGGATACTCACAAATACTAGCTAAAAATAATTCTGAATTAATATCTAATTTTAAGTTTTCTGCATCCAAAAGTAGAAGAGAGATTCCGCATTTTAACTTATGTTTAATTTCATTATTCTGTTGAATTTTTAGGAGTAATTGGCTGAACACAGGAGATTCTAGCCAATCAGGCGATAATATAGTTTGCAGCAGTTCTTCAGCTAATATAAAATTAAAATGGCCAAGACTTTTCTCTGCGACTTTTTCTTCTAGTAAGTTTTTCACTAAAGAAAATTCCGCTGCATCAGTCATAGATACTTTAGTATGACCATTGCTGTTAGCAAGCAAGTCACTTTCCAGGGAACCAAGTAATGCAGGCTCAAGGAATTGTTTGCCACAATTTTTGCAGAGGTAATTCTGCTGGTCATTGTGACGACCATTTTTATAATATGAAGTAGATTCACACAAAGGACATTTCATTTTGTGATTCAGGTGATCTAGAGCAGATACTTTTCTTTAAGTATATAGTATAAAAAAAGACTGTCAATGTCAGTTCGTATTGCCCAACACAAAAAAACTCAAAGCAAGCGGAAATTAAATTTAACTCCTCATTTCCGCTTGCTTGCACTATTTCATAGCTCTCTGAATAGCTAGAATTTAAGAAATACTTCAACTAACGCGGGCGAAAACATAGTCACGAGTGCGACAATCTACGGGGTTAGTAAAGATTTTATGTGTAGTACCAAATTCAACCATTTGAGTAATACGATTTTCATTATTATAAAAGAAAGCCGTAAAATCAGATAGGCGAGTAACTTGCTGCAAATTGTGAGTAACAATCACAATTGTCAACTCAGAGCGCAAGTTATGGATCAAATGCTCAATTTTCGTACTACCAGCAGGATCAAGACCTGAACAAG
>JBGTMK010000675.1:0-6342 GCA_041743605.1 Nostoc sp. | reverse complement strand
GCAAGCGATCGCACCAACACCGGATACTTATAAAATATTGATTTATCCGTAATCAGAACAAAGACGCGATGAATCGCCGCTTCTACAATAATCAGTCTTTGTAGAGACGGCGATTTATCGCGTCTCTTGCCTTAACCGAACTCTCCTATTCTCCCTTTGTCCCCAACAAAATGCTTATTACCTTACCTCTCGTAGCTCTACTAGCTTTCTACGTCGCCTGGAATCTCGGAGCAAACGATGTTGCTAACGCGATGGGAACCTCTGTAGGTTCCAAAGCTGTTACGCTCAAACAAGCGATAATAATTGCTGGGATTTTAGAGTTTACGGGTGCTGTATTGTTTGGACATGGGGTAACGGAAACCCTCTCAACAAAAATAGCCAATCCCGCCTTATTCGCAGCTACACCCCAAATATTAGTTGCTGGGATGGTAACGGTACTAATTTCGTGTGGTGTGTGGTTGCAAATTGCCACATCACGAGGTTTACCAGTCTCATCTTCTCATGCAGTTGTTGGTGCGATCGCTGGATTTAGTTGGGTAGCTTTGGGAGCAGGTGCAATTGATTGGTCATCAATTGGCTTCATCACCATTGGCTGGATTTTGACACCATTAATTAGTGGTGCGATCGCTGCTTTATTTTATAGTCAAATCAAGCACTGGATTTTGGATCAACCTAATCAAGTAGTCCAGTTACAAGAATGGATTCCCTGGTTGAGTACTGCGCTGCTAGGTGTATTCGGCGTAATTGTATTACCATCGCTAACTGAACCGCTCACCAATTTTGTAATTGAGCAAGTTGGTTTCAACATCCCTGCTTACGACATTCCACTGTTAACCGGTGCAGCAGCAGCAGTTGGACTCACAATAATTAGTTGGCGACAGTTAAAACAGACGGAAGAAGTGTTTCTCACTTCCCAATCCCCAATCCCCAATCCCCAATCCCCAATCCCCAATCCCGTAGAAAAAATATTCGGACGATTCCAACTGTTAAGTGCTTGCTTCGTAGCCTTTGCTCATGGTTCTAATGATGTGGGAAATGCGATCGCTCCTTTAGCTGCGATCGTTTACATCAATCGCACTGGTAGCGTACCTATAGATGGTATCACTATCCCCCTTTGGATTTTAATTCTTGGTGGTGTTGGTATTGTTGGTGGTTTAGCTGTCTGGGGTAAAAAGGTTATCGCCACCATTGGCGAAAACATCATTGCCTTGCAACCTAGTAGTGGATTTTGTGCCGAACTTGCGACTGCTACCACCATCCTCATCGCCTCCCGGCTAGGTTTACCAGCCTCAACTTCCCACGCTCTCGTCGGTGGTGTAGTTGGTATTGGGCTAGTGCAAAATATCAAGTCGATTAAGTTTCAAACACTAAAAGGCATTGCCGCCGCATGGCTAATTACAATCCCCGTGAGTGCTGTTCTTAGCGCTGCCATTTTTAGCATCGCCCGGATTTTATTCTTCTAAGAATTATTAATATTTTCCTAACTTTTTCCTCTACTGCATTTACTCAAAGTAAAACCTAGACTGCAACAACGCCGAAAAAGCGCGTTTTTGCAGAATTGCTGCTCATTCATTTAGAATGTTATGCAGGGGATAGCGTAACTTTGAATTTCCACAGAAAGATACTTTAATCTCCATTTAGAGATATAAACTGTCACACAAGTTACATTCCACACAAATTTACAGCTAGTTTCGCAAGTCAGACAATTTTGTGGCGATCGCGCACGCATCTGCAAGTCTTTGACAATTATTATTGGCAGCAAAACAATAAATATTTATTTGGAGTGAGATTTATTTCAAAGTAAAAATCTCATTGGCAAATATATTGATGAAAATTAAACTGTCCAAAAATAAAAAAAGTCTTAGTTCAAGGGACTTCCAGTCGTGGTGATATTCCAAAATCTAAAATCTAAAATCACAAATCGAATGGATAAATACTTGTCAATGTTGAAGAGAACACGCTGTAGTAAGCCGTGGAGCAAACTTGATACTTTGCCAACCTGTGTCTAGTATGACAGAATTACGTTGAAATGCGGAAGTGCTGTTAAAATTTTTAATTTATCTGACAAAATACAGGAAATTAGGATGACCGCCAATAAAGTGTACCGGAAGCAGCTTTATCGTCAAGGTGTTAGAGGTTAGAAGCTAATGGGGCGATTCGAGAAGCAACCAGAAAATCCGAGAGTCAGAGGCGAACTATCCAGAGCAGCGGAAAATGCGCTTTGGGCTGTAGTTGAAGACTTAGAAAATCTTCAGCAGAATGTTCTCAGAGCCTTGCAGGAAGACGTAAAGCGGCTTCAGTCAGAAAAAAATCGGTTATCTGATGAGATTCAAAGCTTGGTAGAGGAAAAAGAGCATTTACAACAAGTGCGCCAAATCACTGAGCAGCAAGTATTAATTCGTCAGCTAGCAGAAGTTCTGGCAAAGCATATATCTTCACAACTGCAATCCTCTCTGGCAACTTTAGCTAACCAAAACATAGAGGGCAAATCTTACGAACAAGCTGCGCTGAAGTCTGCTGAAGTGAGCAGCAATGTAGTAGGTGAAATCAATGAAAAAGTCGAACACATGTTTGACAGTCTGGATGATACCGTTACTGTTACCTTTAACTCCCTGCAACAAGAGCTAAAAAACTATCAAAGTAATCTTTCTCAACAGCTGTCACGGATGTACAGCCAGCAGCAGCAAGGCGAAACAATTTTGACGGAATTTGTTAATCGCTTGCATGGAGAACTAGAAAAAACTATAGAAGAAACTTCACGCAAACCAGCAACGTCAGGTATACCTACTGTTTTGCAGTTTACGGAGCCAGAAAAAAACAGTTCTTTTCAGACATCCCCGCCACAGTCTAGCGAAGTAGTAATAAATTCCCCTGAGCCAATTTCCCCGATCCAGAATAAATTTTTAGAAAGGGAAACACCGCCAGAGCCGACAATTGTTAGAGAAAACACTGCAAACCCAATTTCTGTCCCCATCAAAGATTTGTCGCAAAGGGAAACAACACCAGAGGCGACAGTTGTTAGAGAAAACGCCGCGAACCCAATTTCTGTCCCCAACAAAGATTTGTCGGAAAGAGAAACGACATCAGAACCTCCTACTGCTGTCGTTCCGCCACCAAAGGATAATGTCACAGAACCAACTTCTGTTCTCAATCAAGACTTACCGGAAAACGAAAAGACATCAGATCCTCCGGCTGCACCTGTGTCACAGCCGAGAATGAAGCGCCCTTCTCTAAGGCTAAATACCACTGAACCAATTTCTGTCCTCCGCAAGGATGTATCGCAGAACAAAGCTCAATCCCCATCAACTACTGCGCTAGAACCACAGCCAGAAGCAAAACCCCCACAATCGCGTAATTCCTCCGGCTTATCCACACTTCAAATCGGTTTCTTGTTGATTGTCTTATCGGCAGTGATATCGTCGCTTTATAACGTAGCCATCAAGATAATTTTCCACGAAGGTTCCCAGATTTTTGGAGTATTAGAAGTAGAGCAGTTGCTACCACCGACTTTGGGTAATACTCTGTTAATTTTGACGCTGCGGTTTATGGTAGTAGTACCACTGATGGTATTGTTGTCTCCTATACTGCATCCTAGACTGTGGCAAGACTTGGAAAACTTGGCCGCTTCAGTCCGAGGAAATCCCACACCTACTAATGCAGCTACCAAGCAGATTTTGGTGTTATCGATTGTGAGTGGCTGCTTTTTGTTTTTGTCTCAGGTGCTAATTTACATTGCGATCGCTCAAGTCACAACTGGAATGGCGATCGCACTGTTCTTTATCTATCCGATGGTTAGTGGTCTATTGTCGTGGTTTCTGTTTCGCGATCGCCCGACAATATTCCGCATCGGTGCGATCGCCGCGATTTGCTGCGGTGAATTGCTAGTTTTGGGAGGCTCTCCCGCCATAGCTATGGGTAATACTTCAACGGGAAGTAGCACCGCCCTGCTTTCGGGCGTGGCTTTTGCGGCTTACATAATTCTGACAAGGGTTTGTGCTAGCAAACTGCATCCCGTGACTTTTACTTTAATTAACTTCGCTACCATGTTGTTGTTGAGCTTTATCTGCTTGATGCTACCTTTTTGGAACTTGGTAGTTGACAGTTCTAAGATGCTAGAACTGGTTTTAAGCGCGTTTATTTTGGGTGTGCTGACTCTTGGCGGCTATTTGCTCAACAATGTTGGTATTAGTAAACTAGGTGGCTCACGAGCGGCGCTCATTGGTGGTACTATCCCAGTTTTAACGGTGATTTTCGCTGGGTTAATCATTCAAGAGAATTTGGAGATTGTGCAAATTCTGGGAGTGTTGTTAGTAACCTTTGGTGCGGCTGCTTTCAGCTTTGAAACAATGCGAAATCAGGTTAAACCCTCTAATCCCACGAATTAAATGGCGAGTTCAATCAGTTTAGGTGTGATGGGAGCGACTTTACCTCCCATCCCTCTCAGCATAAAGCCTGACGCTAATACGCCCACTCCTAACTTCTCTAAATCATCTGTGACAAAAAAGATCCCCGACTTCTTTGAGAAGTCGGGGATTTCAGTTTTCACGAATGATTTAGGACTGTTGTATAGGTGGATATAACACTTCAGAGACGAGCGAGTAGTAATCAGAATAACTTGACTTGTAATATATTTTTAGGGATTTAGCCTGATACAGGTAGGGAAAACACGTATATATAAGCAGCATGAGTAGTACTGACTCCAGCAATTGAGTACGAGTACTGGCTCAGAGAGGAGACTGGCAAAGATTTAAGACCATTGCAGTACGTTTTGGAACTAGGAGATAAAGAAATTTAGAGTAATCCGTTTTTTAAGCGTGGGAGACTATTGTAGCGACATGAAGAATATATGGAGCGATCGCCAGTGAAACAGCTAATACCTTTATTCTACAAAAACCTCTGCGAGTAACGCTAAATTCAAAAATCCTCATTTCCATGCTTTTGTGTTTGGTGAGATGGTATCTTTATTTCTGGCAATCTGGAAAACGTTAATTTAGTCTGCGTAGGCGTAGCCCGCCGCAGGTATCGCCCAGATGCTCAGATAAAGAAGCTTAGATCATAACCTGCTACAGAGTATCCTCCTTTTATAGCAACAAAGTATCTACGTAATCTAAGTCTCTCAAATACATAAAATAGCGAGGTAAAAACATACTTGGAACTAGCCAATGAATTAGTTAATTCATGAAATTTTAAAATTCTTTCATGAAAAAAATATAAATTCATTGAAAAAAAAATCTCTAAATAATCATCAGATGGAATCCAATATGTTTTATTATATGTATGGCTAGTCACTAATTTCTTGGTTATTAGCAAGCTCAACAAAGCCTTATGGCTACGCGATTCATTCAAACTAAATCGCGGCTTTCTGTGTCTAATCATCAATACAAAAAGATAAATCAGACTTGAATTTAGTAGTCAAAATAGAAATATCATCAAACCTTGATTTAAGCAAAATATAAAACATTTAAATATGCATCATTTATAAACTTTAAAATCCATATTTTTATTCCAAAAGCAAAAAATAATGATATGATAAGGAACAATATTTGAAAACACAACAGGCATTTTGAAATTGGAATTATTTGCTCTACTTAATGTCTACTACCTTTCCTTAAGCCAACGGCTGATACTGCCAAGACATCACTGGAGGTTGTGAACGCGATAATAGTTCACAACGAGCCGTATAGCTCAACCTCTAAATGTGGCTACCTACACCTGGTAAGCGATTTCTTTTTAGACTACTCCCAATTATTCTTAGTCACTTTGTGTACTACAAAATAATTCGCCAAAGCTGAAAAAATCATCTTTTTCGAGTAACAGATATCCCAGATGAACCGCGCAAACTAGTTTTTACTCCGAGTCGGCATAATGCCATAATTAGGTGTAAGCAGCTTGACGTTGTTGCTCTTGAAAGATGAGAAAAACTTCAGAGAACTGAAAAGCTTTGTAGATTACTTGCAACACATTTGACTTTTGGGATCTAACCGCCGTCAAGCTGAACTTGGTGATGTATGTAATTTTCCGGTCAGATGCAGGGACAGTTATAGTAACAACGACTAAATCTTCCTGTGTACCAGAAAATATGCGAAAATGGTAGTTTGGACTACTACTGATCTCATAGTTATCGCATACTAATATAGTCTGAAGTGAAGACATCGCCTTCAGCCAGGTGTATACTACCTATTTTCATTCGATTAAAAATTCTGTAAACGTGCTATTCAATTGTCTGTAATATGAGTAACGACATAGATCTGATCAAACGTCTTGACCCCAGTGCGATGGATCAGATCATGCTTTATCTGGCTTTTAGTGCCATGCGGACGAGTGGGCACAGGCATGGGGCAT
>JBGTMK010000674.1:0-5140 GCA_041743605.1 Nostoc sp. | reverse complement strand
CCCAAGCCAATCGGATTAAACTCTGCCTTTGCTTTGATTAAAGCTTTGATTAGTTCTTGCATTAGTCAATTCCAAACTCTTACCAATCGTTTTCATTGATATCGCCAGACACTTTTTTGCTAGACTTAGCTTTATTTATCTGAAACTCTGAGGCTTTCAGCACAGGCATTGCCGCTTGTTTTACTGAAGTTTTTGCTTGCAGATAAAGAAATTGTGTCACTCCATCTGCGTCTTCCCCATCTTCTACTTGTGCCCAGAGAGAACAACCCAGTTCCAGCGATTCATAGTCGCCGAGATTGAATTTTCTAGAATAGCTAACAGATACAGTTGTAAATTTCATTTTGGTTATCAATTTTCTTCGTTAGGAACAACCATCTCAATGCTGAGTTTTGTACATAAATCGCTAGCTTTCACACCAATAATTCCTGGTTGAATTTCAGTAGATAATTCCTCGATGATTGAATGAAAGGCAGAGTCTTTGTCATTAATTTCAAGTTCAATCAAACCTGCATTATTCGATATAACAGTTGCCCAACTTGGCAAAACTTGAGAAATTTTTGTTGCATAGAGCTTCATTATTCTGCTTCCTGATTAAACTTGACTTCAATAATTTCTTCCACACACCCCATAACCTCAGCTAAATAATGCAATGTATCGCCCAAGTGAGTTGCTGCCTCTGGGTCAATCTTTTTATCAGCAATCAACAAAAGCCAAGTTTCATCTTGTGCAATTGTCTGAATATTCAGGTAGCACGAGTTGAATTGGTTCAGTATTTCTATCGGTTCCATTGGCTTATCCGATGAGTTGTTTTGTTCTATTTCGATAAACTGATAATTTAGTTTTGCTCTGGTTATAAAGGTGGGTCTTACTGCCCACCTATTTCTTACGCTGCAACCAAATGTTTCGCTTGCGGAACGTACCTCTTTAACCGCTCCCACTCGTCAAGAGTTAGCGCATCAAATTCTTTATCGAGTAATTCCTCTTCCGTGGGTGATTGTTCTGTAACCGTTGTTGATACCCTTGCCACCTTTATAAATTGGTCTAGTCCAACTGCTGCATCAACCGGCTCGGCGTATCGAATCTTATCTACAGCATTCGACCAGTGCGTAATATGCTGAAATATCACCCCAATCATGGAACCATCTGTGTAGACTCGATAAGTTTTGGGGCAAGCTCCATTGACGTAAACGAGTTTGTAGGGAGGAATTTCTTGTACCTCTGCATTCGGGTCTGTTGGCGGGAGAAAAATTTTCTCTGGGGATTCATCCAACTGGGCTGCCTGAAGAGAAAATGGGCTAATCATATTTGATGTGGCATGATGATTTGAATTGTCATAAATTTCGTTGTAGAGGCGATTGCATTACTCTTGGGCTGCAATCGCTTTTCTTACTTCCAGTACTAGGGATTTTCATGACCTCTGCATTCGCATCTGTAGCAGGTAGGAGAATATTTTCTTGACACTCACCTACTTGAAGTGAGATGTTACTTGCTGCACTTTGTGTCATGATTGTTATTTCTAAAGCAGCGATTGAGCTTTGGAGGCGATTGCATTTGTCTTGGGAAGCAATCGCCCTTTCTACCTTCAGCAACTAAGCCGCTACTGCCGCTCGGACTCCTAACTTAATATCGGTAGGGGTCGCCCGTTATACTCGTTAGGGTTAACGGTTGGGGAATGCTGACTAACATAAAACTGTGAAACATCGTTATTATTTTGGGATATTGTACTCATAACCATCAGCCTGATGAATAGTTGTTAAATATTTAGGATGAACATCAAAGCCTTTGTCTTTTTGCAGCAGCATAAAACTAGGTCTAAATCTAATAGCGATTCGCCCTGTGTATTTACCTGCATATTTTCCAGATGGGATATCGGCTTTAACCATGTCTCCAGTAGTGAAACCCATATAAAATTTAGCTTTCAGGGCATGAGCTTTTGGAAATCCGTACTTATCAGTGCGGCATCGTTGACGAATGCCATGCCCTTTAGCTTTGATAATCAAAGGTTTCACCCCATTCAAAAGCAACTTAGCTGGAGTTGATGCGCCAACACAAGCCGCATCCGTCCAGTGAGATTTCTCAATTCCTCTGGTTTGACGGTTAAACTTTGTTCTGCCACCAGAGCCGAGTTCAACGGGCAGTCCAGTTAATTGGAGTCTGCGGTATAATTGCCATCGTGTTGTATTAACTGCTGTCGCATCTTTGAGTGGTGCTTTGGCTTGAGCTAAAATCCGCCGTAGTAATTCTGGTTTTTTAGCTAGAAATTGCTCAACTGGTTGATTGCTCTTGCCTTGGTTGCATTCGTGACAAGCAATCGCAAGATTACTCACGCGATCGCTCCCGCCTTTGGACTTGGGATGAATATGCTCAATCTCAAACTGCACATTCTCCACACCACAGTAGGCGCATTTTCTACCCCACTTCTGAAGCAAGTATTCCCGTACCTCAAAGCCAAATAACTCACCTTGTTGATATTCAACACCTGTTATTTCAGGGTTTTGGAGTTGTTGCAAATCAAACCGCACTAACTCTTGAGAGATTGCCGTAATTGGGCATAGTCTTCTGAGCCGCCGCACCCATGTTTCAATGTTGGCGATACGGCTTTCAAGTGATGGAGGTAGCCATCCTTTTCTACGTCGTCTGTTTAGAAAGCGGGGTTTGCGGTAACGGGTTTTACGTGATCGTCGCCCTCGTCGCAATGCTCTACGTGATTCAAGAGCGTTTTTGACTTGTTGCCCTCTGTGATGTATTTCCAATGCACCTATAACCCGTCCAGTACAAGCCTGAACTATAGCGACTCCTGCTACTTTGCTACCAGGGTCAATTTTCAGGCGATGGGGATGAGTTGTTGAGTTTTCCACT
Organism: Nostoc sp.; assembly: GCA_041743605.1. GTDB lineage: Bacteria > Cyanobacteriota > Cyanobacteriia > Cyanobacteriales > Nostocaceae > Nostoc. The sequence goes on along the minus strand of JBGTMK010000674.1, from coordinate 2,281 downwards.
ACTCTATCCTGCATGACGATAGTTAACGGGTAACGTCGGTAAACTTTAGCCCTCCCTTTTTTGAGTAATTCTCTTGCCCGTGCTGGGTGGCAGGGGTCAAGTGGTTGTAAATCTTTATCTAGTACGAAAACTCGCATTACTTTGAACTCTCAACAAATGTTGGTATAGTTAGCCTCGACAATGTTATTCAACTTTGTTAGGTACAACTCACTTCCTTAACTCGTTACAGATGTTTAAAGTTGTACGAAAGAGCTAAAAACTGGCACGTATTTGTAGGTTTCATGAGTAGAATAACGTAGTTCTCTTAGAACTTAGTCTGGTCAAGTTAGAGCTTTCACAAGCTCTTGTCATACCTAGCAGGTTGACAGCGAGTTCTTGACTCAATCTCGCCGTGATACGCTTGGGCTTGTTCATCAATAGAAGAACCAGCAATTGCTTGCTGTGTATACGTCATACTAGAAATTCCCGTAATTGGGGAAAAGGCGATCGCTTTGTTTACCAGACAAGAGCAGTCGCCTTTGTTATGTGTGCAAACGACGTTGTGGTTTAGCACAACGCTCTCAAAGGTATTACTTCGGCAGTGGGTAACATCTCAGCTTTCAACAACCACCAAACTGCATCTAGCGCTGAGTTGCACAATATACGTTTTTGTTTTTCTGCTGTACGTATGAACCACCAATTACCATTAGTGAATCCCACTTCACCCAGCTTGCAATCACTGCTGTAAATACCATCGTCCAGGATTTCAAAGCCAAACTTCTCGCATTCAGCAAAAACCTGAGACATGATTTCGTTACTATTGGTGCAAATTTCTTCTGTTTGTGTAGTTGGTAATGGAGCTTCGAGTGTGCCTTGTTTGTAATGCCAAGTAATATAACTGTTGCATTTAGCCCAAGTGTTAGCACGGTGTTTTTCTTTGGCGTTAACCATAACTATCCAAGGCTGAGTTAAATCATTGTCGTAGGTGATAGCTGCTACTAACCTTTCACCAAGATAATATTCGTGATCGTAGAAAGATATTTCGACTGTTGTTAAATGTTCTGGTGCTACAGCTTCGGCTTGGGTTTTGAGATGGTGGTTTAGTTCTGCTTGGGTTTTGAGATGGTGGTTTAGTTCTGCTTGGGCTGTGGCTTGCTCATCAACAGAAGAAGTAGGAATTGCTTGCTGTGTATGTGTTGTATAGTTCATAATAGAAATCTCCTTAATCGGGGAAAAGGCGATCGCAGAAGTTGTCCAGACAGTAGCGGTCGCTTTTGTTATGTGTGCAAACAACGTTGTGGTTTAGCACAACGCTCTCAAATAGATTTGGCGTAGCCATCAAAGCTAGTTGCTAAGAGCATTATCAAGACAGTAGACGGCAGCATCGGGGAATGTGTAAGGAAGTGCTGTGTTCGCAAGAGGACACTCTACTAAATTCAGCTTTGCTGTAAAATCTTTGATTTCTAGACGAATGGCACTAAATAACCAGTTTTTTAAGACTTGGTAGGTCATCGAGATCATCTTCGTTGGCTTGAGCATTACAAGTTTGGCTTCCGGCTGCTAGTCCCGGTGGCACTTGGTTTTGTGGTTAGTTGAATGAGTGAATGTTTGGTAATTTGGCTTGCGAACCCTTGATTGCGTTCGGGTGCAGACGGTTCGTTTTTCTTACCCTCATGCACATAATATTAGTACACCTATTGGTAGTAGTCAATAGGGTAGTAGTTACTTTTAGATAGAGATTTGTAATACTACTATTGGTTGCACATAAGCAACTCTAATACCAATAGATGTAAGTCCTATATGTTTACATCCAATAGTAGTACCACTATAATAGGAGTATTATTTGGAGAGGATGATTGTGTTTATCGCATTAAAAAAATTGAGAGAGGCTGCGGGTCTTTCTCAGAATGACCTAGCTAGAAAGACTGGTTATAGTCCTCAGTTCATCCAAAAAATTGAACAAAATAAGGTTAAATCACTCACATTAGATGCAGCAGCAAGATTCTGTGAAGCCCTTAATTGTAAGCCTGGAGACTTGCTTGAGGAAGGTGAGCCACCCAAAAGATTAAGGATAGAAAAAAGTGTGACTCTTAATTCTCAAGCAGAAACAGAGACTTTAGCGAATAGAAGGAAAATTCTGGGCGAAAGTGCAGAAGTTGATCATCGGTGAGAGGTTAAGATAAAGTGCCTTTTGTCAATCAGTTAAAATACTCAAAATATTTCTATTAAGAATGATAATCGTGTTGAGGGTAGGGGGGAGGAGGTGCGCGTGGCTCACCTCCTCCCCCCTATATTTGATTAT
>JBGTMK010000673.1:0-6055 GCA_041743605.1 Nostoc sp. | reverse complement strand
ACTGCACTTACAATATTTAATTGTACGTGCATCAATTCCTGTGCTTGCATTGCTTAATGTTAAGGTATTTGTCTGATTCGTAGATTGATTCAACAATCGCTAATAATTTTTGCTTACCGCAACTTATTGAGCGGATACAATACATTCATCTCTTTCTAATGTCACAGTTACTAAACCAGGTTTAGTTTCTCCATGTTTACAAATTACGCATTTCATCATCTTTGTCTCCTAGTTGTAAAAATTTGATTGAGGGGATTCCAAAATAAAGTAGTAGAATATTATAGGAATCCGGTTTGATTCCTAAATTTACTTGCGTGGGCAGGGAACAGGGAATAGAGAACAGAAAAGAAAGCATAGATTCTACTGAGTCTTGTTCAAAAATCAAATAGGAGTCCTATATATATATTAATTTTTTGAGATTAGCTGAAAAAATGGATATTACTTTATCAAGTGCGGATGAATATGTAATCAAAAATCTTGAAAGGTTACAACAAATATGGTTGGAAAGATGCGATGCTATTGAAAAAAATCAAAAAGGATCCTACAGTCGCCATTTGTTATTAATTTTACACGATTTACGTGAAGAGATACATAATAATAAAAATCGGTTTTCTCAAAATGCTTATGGAAAAAAGTTCTTTAAAATTCAATTTTCTACTTACTGTAGTTTTAAAAAAGAACAACTTGATGATCTAGACAAAATTAGAAAAGCCTGGACAAGAGAAGTAGATCAAGAACTATATTTCATTACTGAAGCTTTATCCGATAACAAGAGTAAATTTGAATTAGACGATATTTTAATATTCATTCAACGCATAGAAAAAAAAATAACGTCAGAAAATAGCTTGAGGCAAGTTATTAACCTTTTATACGAAAAAACACTTGAAAAAGACTTAAATGATAATCATATAGAATTTGTTGTAGATACAATAATTTTGCTGTTTAATTCTAAGGGAATGTTGGAATTAAAATCAATATTAGATGATCAATTTCAAAAGTTTGAAGATATAGCAATAGATCCTGAGCAAGTTCATTTATACCCGACCCTATTTGGCTCACCATCAAGAGATGCAAAATCAGTTGATGAACATAAGGAAGAGCTTAGAAAATATTATGAGGCTTCAAGTATTAAACAGAGACTTAATTTTTTAAGAGAAATTTATTGTCTAGAATCTCAAATTTATAAAGTTATTTTTAGTATAACAGGTGTAAAGTTCACAAACAAAATTAATATAGGCGATGTTGAACTATATCGTCCTAAAATAGATGGACAATACATTAAAAAAAATGAGATTTTAAGCACAACAGTTGAAGATAAGTCGGATTACTGTGTTGCAGTCGATATCCGAGGTGTAGATAGTAAATTCATGAAAATTAAAGCCCAACAAATGGCTGAAAGAACGATAGCTGTTCTCTCAACACGAAATAGGAGAGACCAGGCTATTATTTTGTCAAGTGATTGGGTTATTTGTAATTCTCAAGGAGATATTCGAGCTTTTAGATTTAAAGGCAGAGATGAGCCACAAACTATTAGATATAACTCTATTGACTCACAAAATAATTACCAAAGGCTTGGTCAGTGGATATCTTCTGAAGATATATGTCACCCAACTGTAGCAAAATGGCTTGCTTCTAATGTAGCCCTAGCCCCTGATTTTGTTCCTCGTAATAACTTGCGACATCAACAACCAGTTCTTGCTCTGCCAATGGATGAAATACAATTCTTTTCATTGTAAAGACGCACGAACTCGTTGAAACAATTCTTCAGCCGGAATACCAGTAATTTGATTGATGTTCATATCTTCATCACGCTTCTGGGCTTCTTCAGCCCAACTAGCCGCAATTTCTTGATCTATTCCACTTTCTTGACCCAATCTTTCTAGTAATCTTGCTAATAAAATCACTTAAGAATCTTTTGGAAGTGCAAGAACTTCTGCTTCAAGCTCTTCAAGGATCATAGTGATACCAATTCGTAATTCGTAATTCGTAATTCGTAATTCGTAATTAAGAAAGTCCTACGTAGTCTGGCTTACAGGGTTTGGGTCTATTTCATTATTTTCGTGAAATGGTATGACGCACCGCCCGTCGGACACTTTCAAGAATCACCTATAACGCAGTTTTAGCAAGCTTCATCACCAAGCATCTTAATAATATGTTTTGCAAGTTGCTCCTTAATTTCCCTATGTCTAGGAACAGCTTGAGATATTTTTGTTATTGGATTCTGATACCAATCATGTTTGCCACCATGACGAACGAAGATACAACCCATTTCTTCAAGTCTACTGATTAAGTCTCTTCGTTTCATGAAACTTCAAGTTCTGCAACTCTACGAATATTTTGGATAGTTCCACTTGTTAATTCATTGTAAATATCGAGTAAATTTTCTCTTAATTCCTCTTCGGTTTCACCCTGAGTCCAATAGTCAGGATATTCTTCGAGATAACCTAACCAAATATCATCATCTTGCCAGTAAATGTATTTCTTCTTTGTCATGTGCCTATTCACTGCCTTTTTCTAAACTATCGAATTACTGAACTATCAGCCAAAAAAAGAGCCTAAATTAGACTCTTAAAAAAAACTTAGGGGCGGACAGCCGCCCACCCCGATTAAAATCAGGTAACACCAAAGACAATCACTAAGCCCAAAACCGCCCCAAACACAATCAAGGCATAGAATTGAGCGCGACCGTTTTCTAGGTACTTCAGACCTTCACCGCTAACAAGGGTGAAAAAGCCTGTGAGGTTAACAGCACCATCGACAACGCGGAAGTCAACTTCCATAACTTGTCTAGCTAGGCGACGCAAGCCGAGGACAAAAACCCGATGGTAAATGTCATCAAAGTACCACTTGTTGAGGGATAAATCGTAAAGTGGTTGGATTTTAGCAGCGATCGCAGCTGGGTCAATTTTACGACGTAAATACATCAGCGAAGCCAGGGTAATCGCAATCAAAGAGATTCCGACTGAGGCACCCGCCATGATGTAGAATTCCGTCGGATTGAACTCGGAAGCCTTTTCTATAACTTCGGAAAGGGTTTCGCTAGAAGGAAAGATAAACTCTTCAAAATAATTGGCGTAGGGAGTTCCCACCAAACCAATCAAAATAGAAGGCACAGCCAACAGTGCCAACGGCAGCGTCATTGTCCACGGCGATTCGTGGGGGGAGTCGCTGTGATGCCCGTGGGAGTCATGGGAATCATGCTGCTGACTAGTTGCCGCCAATTCTCCTTTCTTCATCGCCCCAGGCCCAAAATTCGGGGCTAGTTCTTCTGACTCTAATTCCAGGACAATTGTGGCCGCAGCTTTCTTGAGTTTTTCCTTGATTTTCTCGTCAGTACCCCGGAATTTGCCTTCAAATGTCATGAAATACATTCTAAACATATAGAAAGCTGTAATCCCGGCAGTTAGCCAGCCAATCAACCAGAGGAGTGGATTAGCTTCAAAAGCCTTCCCTAGAATTTCATCTTTTGACCAGAAGCCAGCAAAAGGCGGAATACCAGAAATTGCCAAGCAACCAATCAAAAAGGTAATTGATGTGACGGGCATATACTTTCGCAGTCCACCCATCAGCCGCATATCTTGAGCTAAGGCGGGGTCGTGTCCAACGACACCTTCCATACCATGAATTACTGAACCTGAACCCAAGAACAGCATCGCTTTGAAATAGGCGTGGGTCATCAGGTGGAATAGTCCAGCACTGTAGGAACCTATTCCCATTGCCATCACCATGTAACCAAGTTGGGAAATGGTGGAGTAAGCCAAGCCCTTTTTGATGTCGTTTTGGGTAATGGCAATGCTAGCCCCCAAAAACGCCGTAAACGCCCCAGTAAAGGCGATGACGTTCATTGCAACTGGAACGTGTTCAAATACTGGGTACATCCGGGCAATGAGGAAAACACCAGCCGCCACCATTGTTGCTGCGTGAATCAAGGCAGAAATGGGGGTGGGGCCTTCCATTGCGTCTGGTAGCCAGACATGGAGAGGGAATTGGGCTGATTTCGCCACTGGGCCTAAGAAAACTAAAATCGCCAACAGGACAGCGAGAAAATTGCTGATAGAACCTGATTCGACGAGTTGGGCGAGGCGATCGCCCATAACAGTAAAATCAAAGCTTCCTGTTGCCCAGAATAGCCCCAGAATGCCGAGTAACAGACCAAAGTCGCCTACGCGGTTGGTTACAAATGCTTTTTGAGCGGCATCGGCTGCTGACTTGCGATCGTACCAAAAACCGACCAGCAAGTAAGAACACATTCCCACCAGTTCCCAGAATATATAAATCTGTACTAGGTTGGGGCTGACCACCAGACCTAACATTGAGGAGCCAAACAAACTGAGATAGGCGTAAAACCTCACGTAGCCGGGATCGTGAGCCATGTAGCCATCGGTGTAAACCATGACTAAACAGGCTACCGTTGTGACAATCACCAGCATTAGGGCTGTCAGGTGGTCAATAGTGTAGCCCATGCTCAGGTGAAAATTACCTGCTGCCGCCCACTCAAAGGTGCACAGATAAGCCGGGTGTCCTTGAATTTGACTCCACAACAAGGCAAAGGACAGCCCCATAGCTGCTGCCATCATGGAGATAATCACCACAGCGTTAAGCTGCCGTAGGCGGTTTGTCACCTGATTAAACGAGATTAACCCTAGACCGACCAGCATTGCCCCAAAAAGAGGGAACACCGGAATCAGCCAGGCATACTGATAGATTACTTCCATCACTGACGCCTACTTTTAGAATTCTTGATTAGCGTGTCGGAACTGTTAATAATTGTGACACACACCCTTTAGGATAAAATAACCCACCCAATGACCTTTGGGTGGGGTGTTAAGCATGGTTTTAGATTTGGTCACTGGTCATTGGTCATTTGTCATTGGGCATTTGTCCTATGCCCCATGCCCCCATGCAATGCCCAATATACATCAAGCTGATCGATACTCTAAGTCCACTGTTTTGGAACTTTTGTAGATTTTGGGACAATTACTGTAACTGGCTTTAATCTCTTCTAAAGCTAGACGTAAATCTTCTCTGCCGCGAAAGCATTCCAAGCGATGGCCAATAGTGCCGTTTTCAATCAATAGTAAAGTTGGCAGTGACTTGAGCCTATAAGTAGTAGACAATTTAAAATTTTGATCGGCGTTAACGCTAACTAATTTAATTTCGTCCCCGCATTGGGCTTGAAATTGCAACAACAGTGGGTGGATAATCCGACACAAGCCACACCAAGGTGCTTCAAAATTAACTAAAACAGGAATAGGAGATTCTAAAACTTCTTGAGTAAATGTCCGCTCGCTAACCGACAACACCATGACGCCTCTTGGATTATAAGGTTTTTATATCAAACTACCTATCAGTACTGAAGTGAAGGATTGGCAAGTTACTAACTGCCGATAGATGCTTTCAGGAACCAAATCTCAGGACACAGAATAATTAGATAAAAATTGAGCGCATTGATGTGTCTCTGACAAAAAAGCCACCGTGAGAGTCGCGCTGGCTTTTTTGGATGTTAGACTCCTGATTGCCGTGGCCGCCTGGGGATTTGACTGAATCTGCCACTGACTCCCAAGGAAAAGCAACTGACCAACAACTACCAATATAAAATCTCAAGCTGACTGAACGCACCCCCACTGATAGATGTTTGAATTTATCCTACATTGATTTGGGGTAATTGATAAGCTTAAATTTCCATCTATTTCGGATTTTCTGCTGACACTGGGGATCACCTAAATTTACCATGCTATCCTACTAGTTGCTTCCAGTAACAGAGGGTGCGACCACCAAAGCAAAGCTATAAAAATGGCAACTCCCAAATAGGCAGGACTTAGAAATTCCTGCCATTTGAGAGATTGACGCCCGTCAATAATTGCTTTAAAGGGAATAATTGAAGTCCGCTGTTTGGCAAGTTCAAAAGTTTCCCCATAGCGATCGCTCAAACGGCGATCCCCGTGCCAAACCCCAAACAAGTGATGTAACACCAATCCAATGGAAGTCACAAGGGTAAAGGTAGTACCCAACCACAGAGTATGAGCAACACACCAAATTATTTGTCCTACCATCT
>JBGTMK010000672.1:0-8996 GCA_041743605.1 Nostoc sp. | reverse complement strand
TTTCCGACGGGTACTCAAGCCAAGCGAGAAGCCATTTCTAGCTTAAGTTGACACCAATGAGCAATGTGCTTTACCCCTACGACAGACGTGCTTTTTCAAAGAATCCATATTTGGTATTTTCTGTCAATGCGTAAGTCCTATGCTCTTTGTGGGCGAAAGAAAATTAAAATATTTTTCAAGAGTTGATACTCCACCCCTGAAGGGATGGAGTATTCTGACTCCTGAATTCTGACTCCTGTTTTATGCCAAGGAACTTGATAATTCGAGGACGCTGTTTCGATTGGGGACAGCGGACTTATTTGATGGGTATTTTGAATGTGACGCCTGATAGCTTTAGCGATGGGGGTGAGTTTAATACTGCCTCTGCTGCTTTAGTACAGGCGCAAGCACTGGTGACTGCTGGTGCTGACATAATTGATGTGGGCGGTCAATCGACTCGACCAGGGGCAAAGCAAATAACTCTGGTGGAGGAACTTGACCGGGTTCTATCGGTGCTACAAGTAATAAGACCAGAAATTTCAGTCCCGATTTCTGTAGATACTACTCGTGCTGCTGTAGCTAGGGCATCTGTAGAAGCTGGAGCGGATATGATTAATGATATTTCTGGCGGCACTTTTGACTCAGAAATGTTGCCAACAGTTGCAAATTTAGGTGTGCCGATGATTTTAATGCACATCCGGGGAACACCACAGACAATGCAACAACAGACTGATTATCAAGATTTGCTCACAGAAATTTATAGTTTTTTGGCTCGGCAAATTGAGGCAGCAACTACTGCGGGCATTGACCTGGATAAAATTATTATTGATCCTGGTATTGGTTTTGCGAAAAACTATGAGCAAAATTTAGAAATTTTTCGCGGATTGCGATCGCTAACAAAACTCAACTGCCCTATCTTAGTAGGAGCATCCCGTAAAAGTTTCATTGGTCGGATTTTAAATCAACCAGATCCCAAAGCACGAGTTTGGGGAACGGCAGCAGCTTGTTGTGCTGCTATTTTTAATGGCGCTGATATCCTCCGAGTTCACGATGTTCAAGAAATGCGTGATGTTTCACTAGTAGCCGATGCCCTATTGAGACAAGCCGCACAGCCTGATTCTTAGGTATTAGCGTTCTTCGATTTTTTTGCCATTACCTTCTGGATTGTCTGTGTGGGCTATCAACTCTTGAAACATTTCACTTGAGTTAGCAGGGTCTACAAAGACAATTTTGGCATTACTGCTCTCACCAAGTTTTTGGCTAGCATCTACGTAATCTTGAGCTACAAGATACCGCAAAATGTCCCTACTGTCAGGATTGGCACGGAGAGCTTGAGAAATAATTTGCACTGAAGCCATAGTTCCTTCTGCTTTTTTAATGGCAGCTTCCTTTTCCCCTTCTGCTTCAGTAATCAACGCCCTTTTTTTGATGACGGCGGCTTGCTCCTCTTCCCTAGACTTTCGTACACTCTCAGGTAGAGTAATTCTCTGAATATCTAACCGGAGAATCTCAACTCCCCAATCTGCCGTTACATTATTCAATTGATCTAAGATAGCTGAGTCCATCTCTGCCCTGGAAACATTGGTCTGCTCTAGGGTATTCTGAGCAATAATTTCCCGGAGTGTGGTTGTAGTCAGCTGTGTTAATGCTCCTTGCAGATCCTCAATGGCGTAAAAGCTTTTCTCAATGTCTATGATGCGCCAATATACAATAGCATCGACTTCCACATAAACATTATCTTGGGTGATTACATTTTGAGGTTTGATGTCTGTAAACTGCTCTCGTGTAGTATCTTCCATCACAACCTGATCGACCAAGGGAACAATAAAGTTCAGCCCCGGCTTAAGTTTCCGATGATACCGCCCCAAGCGTTCGACTAGGGCTTCATTTCCTTGATTAATCAGTTTTGCAGAACCTAATGCATAACCTATAAGGGCTAAAACTATAGCAATAATTGGCTCCATGTATGCTCCTATTCAGCTTTGGGGAGAATTTAGTGTAAAGGATATGCTACTAGCTTGTCATATCTTTGAGTTTAATGTTTTGAGTCTGTAATTTTATCAACACCAGCAGCGATGTTGAGTCGCTGCGCGTCTTGTACGCATTCTGTTAAGTAAGATTGTTTTGCAGAATGCGTAGAAGCTCTGCTTCTTGTCGTCAGACATCGCTATTAAAGCACCTTGATTACACCCTGGCAAGGACTATTTGATGTAATTAACATTACTCGTACTGATATCTTCAGACAGCCTGGATTGATATTCAGTATATTCACTTAATTTTAATTAACTTAACGTAAAATTTAGTAGTTTTTTAAAAACTCCATTATAATCGGATTAAAATTGGCTTCAGCCATTAACAATGTAGAAATATTATGAGCAGATTGTTAATCAAACTTATAGGTTTAATTCTACTTTTCACAGGTTTATACTTTTTTGGTCAAAACATTATATTTGTTAGCGGTTACTATATACCTTTTTCGAGAAGATTACCAGCTACAGTTTCCGTATTAGCAATTATGGCAGGTGTGTTTACATTGGTGTTTTTTCGCAGAGAAGCTAGTCAGCTGGGATGGATTTTGTTAGGTATTGGCGTAGTACTAGTTTTCTTGAGTGGTGGAGTAATTTTCAGATCAACTAGCTTATGGAATTTATTTGTTGCTTTTGCCTCATTAGCAGCCGGATATAAATTATTTAATGAGGGTAGAATCAACTTCTAAAATTTACAAACATAATCATCTTTTCTCATATTTACTATAGCAATCCTATTTAATTAGTGAGAGTTAAAAGTCATAGTTACCCAATTTATCAAAGAAGTTGGGGATTTTTGTCTTACGAATAAATGAGGTTTGTTATAGTAGCCAAAACTACATTTATCACCAGATCATATTACAGTCAGTAAAATTTGACATTATGATTTTCTCATCTGGTCTAATGTTACGGAGAGTGTATTAGAGCGCTTAAATTAACTTTTGGTTAAGTGTCGATTCCACGATTTAGAAGCACACATAACTAGCGCCAATTAGATGAATAGTCTCTTAACAATGACTTTCACTCAGGGGAGTTTTACTAAGGTTGAGGGTAATATTAGAATGGAAAATATTGATGATGAGGAAAAGTCAAGAATGACCCAGGTGGTTCTAGGAGAGAACGAAGGAATAGACTCAGCTTTGCGTCGGTTTAAACGCCAGGTTTCCAAAGCTGGGATATTAGCTGATGTCAAATATCATCGGCACTTTGAAACACCGATAGAAAAACGCAAACGTAAGGCAGTAGCAGCTAGACGAACCAGACGTTTTAAATAAACCTATAAGTAAACTATGCCGCACCGAAAATTAGGGTATAGATGAGTCGCTTTTCCTAAGCACAGAGAACGTTAAGGGCTTTATCTTGGTTGGATGGAAGAAGCTAAAAGCGCTACCCATCAACCAAGATAAGCGCCTTTAAACATCGGTTAGCTTCCTTTCGCAAGCTGATAAGGCAGTATTCATCTAACCCTAAGACTCAGAATTATTAATGGTGCGGCTATTACAAACATTCATTGCCTTTTCCACTCCCTGTTTGAGGCTTAGTTCAAGACACTCAACCACGAACTGAAGTACAAGAGACATCTGCTGATTCTCCGCAGAGGAAAATCGCCCCAGTACATGGGAGATAGCACCGGAATCATCTTTATTAGCTGCATCTTTAGGTTTACCAATACCGATTCGCAAACGGGGAAAGTTTTGGGTACTAAGATGTGCGATCGCACTTTTCATACCGTTATGTCCCCCAGCCGAACCAGATAAACGCAGACGAGTTTTTCCCAAGGGCAAATCCATATCGTCATAAATTATCAGCACTGACTCAGGCGGCAATTTATACCAATTTGTCACCGCTTGTATTGCTTGTCCTGAGCGATTCATATAAGTTAACGGCTTTAGTAAGCGAATCTTACCTCCACCTGGGGCCATACCCTCGCCATACTCACCCTGAAACTTGCGATTTTCTGCTAAGGAAATGCGCCAAGAACGAGAGAGAGTTTCTACAGCAGCAAAGCCGATATTATGGCGTGTTTGGTCATACTTAGCTTCTGGATTCCCCAACCCAACAATTAGCTGGGGAATCACCAAAGCTGGTTGCGTAACTGCTTCTGTCATTTTGCCTACAGTCAATTGATGAGAAACACATTACTAGTATTTTGTCAAGATAGTTTGGAGGATTTGTAGTAAGGACTTTAGTGCTTAGAAAATTAAGGACTAAAGTCCTTACTACGAACTTGCTTACCCATCAATTTCAACTTGACAAACTACTAGCTAGGTTGAGAAGAACTAGCGGTATCCTGCTCAGATTTAGCAGGGTAGATTTGCTTAGGTTCCAATTCAGCAGTAGTCTTGACAACTTCTTCTAACTGTTCTGCTTCTTTTTGAAACTCGCTTTGAAACTCTTTGGAAGCTTCTTGGAAGCTACGAATTGTTTTGCCCACACTCCGACCAATTTCTGGTAGCTTTTTGGGGCCAAAGATTAACAGCGCCACTACCATAATTACACCCATTTCTGGCAGACCGATACCAAATATATTCATTTTTGTCTCCTGTAAACTATGGAACTACTACAGAAACTCACATATTATTATGTAGTCTACTCAATAATCGCCTATCATAGAAAGCGATGCCTGCGGCGAGCTACGCTAACGCCCCACGAGCGAGTGATGCTTTATGTCTCTGACAATTAAAGACTTAGAACAATTACAGTCACAGAATCCTGATTTGCGGATGGAGCTTGTAGAGGGAAACATCATAGTTATGGGGCCATCTGATTATCAGTCAGACGAAATTGGTTCTCGTCTGCTAACGTTTTTGAATATATGGGTCATGCCTCGCAAACTGGGACGTGTTACTGGTTCTAGTGCTGGTTTTATTTTGCCCAGCATTGAAAACGATGAAACTGGAGGCGACCCGGAAAAAAGAAACCTCCGCGCTCCAGATGTTTCCTTTGTTCGAGCCGAACGACTCAAGAAAACTCAGCGTGACTTTGTGCAGTTAGTACCAGACCTAATGGTTGAAGTCAAATCTAAAAGCGATCGCATCAAACCACTCCAAGAGAAAATTAAGCTATTCCTAGAACTTGGATCTACAGTGGGTATTCTCATTGACCCTGATAAATTTTTAGTAACAGTTTATCGCCCTAACCTTGAACCAGTAGTTTTAAAAAATAACGACAAACTGACAATACCAGAATTACTTCCAGGTTGGGAATTAGCAATAACAGAACTATGGCCACCAGAATTTGAGTAACTCAACCACCTAAGCAGATAATTTCCTTTGTAGAGACGGCGATTTATCGCGTCTCTTGCCTTAACCGAACAGTATTGAGAGTTGAGCAACTTTTCGGTTCACACCTACCAAGCTACTCAACCCAGGCCTACATTCGCTGAATTCTTGCCCAGTAGCAAATCACAATTCACAAAAAAACCCGGATGAACCGGGTGTAACTTAACTTGTTATCCAAACTTGATAGCTGTCTATCCGTTAGCGTCCTAAACTGCGCCAATCGACAAATACATCCTGAACCAACAGTGATTGATTGTAAAGTTGCAGAATAATCAGCAGAAACACGAAAAATAGCAGAATAAAAACAGCCATCACTGGGGTAGTACCCCAACCTGGAGCCACTTTCCCATACTCAGAGTTAAGTGGTTTCAGGATATCTCCCAACCTAGTCCTTTGTGCCATAGTTCACCTAAGATTACTTGCCAAAGCTTTTTTTAATCTTCTGTAATATTCTATAAGAATAGCACTCATAATCAATCTCTCAATTATGGAACCCGCAATAGTTCTTAGCATTTCTATGGCTGCCGTGGTGGTTGCCATCACTGGAATTTCAATTTATACCTCCTTTGGCCCTCCTAGCAAGGAATTGAACGATCCGTTTGATGACCATGAAGATTAAAGGAGTTAGGAGTCAAGAGTCAACCCTAGTAAAGTTTGACCTCTCTCAAAACCTCTATTTTTAGGAGCTATGGTGTACACACAAGTCAAGTTACCCCCCTTAATCCCCCCTTGCCAAGGGGGGAAACAAGAAAATCTAGTTCCCTCCCCTTTGCAAGGGGAGGGTTAGGGTGGGGTGAAACCTTTGAATCTTACTCCCCTTCCCTTGTAGGGAAGGGGCTGGGGGTTAGGTCTGTATTGACTTATGCAAGACTGAGATTAATCGCTGGTATCACCTTGAAGCTGGCGATTTTCCAAGGCTGTATCGTCAAGATTTGTTGCCCAGATGAGAATTCAGTGGTAGAAGAGCGCTCTAATAAATCTACTGTTTCTCCTAGATTCAACCCGAAATCACTTTGCAAAGATAACTCGGCTGCTTCTCCGTGACATTCATAACACCGCAGAATTAACTGCTGTGGGTCGTCCTCTGATGGTTTCAAGGCCATCAAGATTAAATTTTCAGCGGATAAATCTAGGAAACTCACCCCTTGAATAGTGCTGTTAGGGGTAACGGGGCGTTGAGTCAGTGCTGAATTTTGAGTTGTGAGTGGATTTAATATCACTTGCAACGGGATATTCAATTCATAGCCACGCCGTACCGTATGGGCTGATTCCCAGCTACCAGCGTGAGGATACAAGGTATATGTGAACTCGTGAAAACCTCTGTCAGCCTGTGAGTCTGGCCAATTAGAACTGCGTAGCAGTGTCAAACGGAGTTGATTTGGCTTGCTGTCGTAACCGTATTTACAATCATTCAGTAAACTGACACCATAACGATTTTGGATTGCGTCTTCTGCTGTCAAATCAGCCCAACGCAAAGCGGGGACTTCCCATTTTGCTTGTTCTGCGGGGGTTTGTGGTTTAGTTGGGCGGCGAATCGCGCTACAGGGAATTTCATAAGTAGCAAAGTCTGCTTCGATATTTAGAGGAAAAGCAGCTTTCACCAATACATGATTTTCTTGCCAATTGACGGTAGTAGCTATCTTTAGCAGAGGTGAACCAGCTTGCAGAATATAGTCTTGGCAAAATTCCGATTCACCCAACTGACGCACCACGCGCACACGACTTTGCACTGGGCCTGGTTCTAACCACTGAATCGATTGAAGATTTGTAGAGGGTAAGGGATGTTGAGCATAATTGGGATCTATATTCCAAGCATCCCAATATTGACCACTGTCTTTAAAAGCTTGTAGTTGATTCCCCGCCCCACTCAAAACTTCTCGTTGATAAGTTTTATCAAAAACACTTGATAAATCTCCAGTATCAGGATCTATAACAACTCGTAGGAATTCATTTTCTAAAATCCAGTCTGGGAGGAGTGGGGGGGATGAGGGGGATGAGGAGGATGGGGGAGAAAGCCAAAATATGCGGTAGCCTATGGGTGGAATTTCGGTGGCGAGAAATAATAGCGTTGATGGTTCAGAGAATTGGGAGACAAGCTGCTTTCCAGAAGTATCGTAAATCTGCCATTCTTCTGGTGTGGGTAAAACTACAGAGACTACCTCAGAACGTTGCCAGTTGAGAGAATTGAAAACGAAAATAGGCAAACTATCGGGTTTTGGTGGTTCTGATAGGGTAATGTGAGATGCGATCGCTAAAAGTGATTCTTGTAATATCTTCGTTCCTACTTGTTCCACTTGCTGCCACTGGGGCAAAGCATCTGTGTAAACTTGGGTAATTGAAGAACCAGGTAAAATGTCGTGAAACTGTTGAAATAACACCTGCTTCCAAGCTGCTTCAATTTCCGCTTTGGGATATGTCACGCCACAGCTTACATTTGCCAAGGTAGCAAATAGTTCAGCTTCATACAATAAATTTTCACAACGACGATTCCAACGTTTTTGATCTGCGTGAGTAGTGTAGCAACCGCGATGAAATTCTAAGTATAGTTCGTCATTCCAGGTGGGGAAGGGAGGGGGAGCAGGGGAGGCAGGGGGAGCAGGGGGGGAATTATAATTACTGACAGACGAGATGAATCGCGTCTCTACAATTTGCTGTAAATATTTTTCAGCTGTCGTGAATTCGATATCTGGGAAGAAAGGTGACTTTTGCCAGCGTTGGGCGGTTTCTAACATATCACGGGTGGGGCCGCCGCCGTGGTCGCCGACACCGGGAAGCCAGAGGGATTCTGATAATCCAGTTTGGGATTGCCATTCAAGAGCGTAGGATGCCATTTTAACTGGGTCTATAGCTTCACCGATGGGTGCAGACATCAAACTAAAGACTTCACTACCGTCAGACGATCGCCACCAAAAAGCCCCATAATCAAATTTGGTAGTATCATTCCACCGCAACTTCTGTGTCACAAAATATTCAATACCAGCATTCGCGAAAAACTGCGGTAAAGTTGCACAAAAACCAAAAGTATCTGGAACCCACACTATAGTTGAAAGCTTGCCAAATTTTTCTTGGATGTAGCGTTGACCATACAATAGTTGACGGACTATTGATTCACCAGAAATTAGGTTCAGTTCTGGTTCCACCCACATTCCGCCGACAACTTCCCAACGTCCAGCGGCTACCTGTGCTTGAATCGCTTGAAACAAATCCGGGCGATGTTCTTCAATCCACGCATAAAGTGCGGGAGTCGAATGACAGAAAATTAACTCAGGAAAATCTGCTTGCAACTTCAGAACCGATTCAAAAGTGTTTTGCGCCGCATTCCAAGTTTCACTCACAGGCCATAGCCATGCTAAATCTAAGTGAGCATGACCCAATAAGAAAATTTTAGATTTTTGATCCCCCCAACCCCCCTTCAAAAGGGGGGCTAAGATATCGGATTGAGTTAAGTTTTGGCGTAACTTTACTAACTCTTCCTTCGTGTCCTCTGCGCCTCTGGGGTTCGTAATCTCCGCCATCATCGCCGCCAAAACATACAACTTTTCCGGTGCAAACTTTTCCAAATAAAGCTGCACCACAGCTAATTCATCAGCCACAAAGCCCGGATCGGGATTATTATCAACAGTAGACTCGTAAACTAGGAGCGATCGCACTAAAGCACCATCACAATGTCCCGGACTCACTAACCGCAAAGCCACAATAAACTCTTCCC
>JBGTMK010000671.1:0-6795 GCA_041743605.1 Nostoc sp. | reverse complement strand
GGCTTTCTATCTTTTTTAGGCAAAATTACTCCCAAAGCTGACGTAACTCAATCCATTGACTTGGTATTGAAAATTGCTGTTGAAATCATCGCCTTTTGTAAACTAAATGGCATTCCTCAACCTAATCCCCAAGAGTTTGCTAATTCTCTCGCTAATAACTATCAAAATGCATCCCTAATGCGGATGGTAGCTCTAGTTTGTCTAGATGGAATTCTCCCATTAGGCCCAGATTTCCTCAGCAAAATTCAGGGAGTTATTAGTGGTACTGATACTAGCGCAATAACTCAAAATCCGGTTTTTTCAGCCGTCAATAACTTTTTACCAGGTAATAACCCCTCTGATAAAGTTGGTTTTATCAGTCAAAGTTTCAACTCTGTGCAAGGCTGGATGCATAACTTAGTATCCAAGACAGGCGTAACTCCGCAATCAATTTCTAGTCATTTGGGTAATTTCATTCAGATTGCTGATGATAATTTAGATTTTGTTGCAGCATTCCTAGATCAAACTACCAATTACTACGAGCATACAGGAATTCAAACTGTTGCTCGTAGTTTGATTTTGCAAGCATACGCTTTAGTAAAAGAGGAAATAAAACAAGAGGAGCAAAAGCCGATCCAAGATGTTTCATCTGCTGTCAAGTCAGAGAATAATCAGTATGAAGTCAGCAAAACAGTAGAAGTCTGGGATAATGAGGACGAAGATTGGTATCAGGGAACAATTGAGAAAATTCAAGATGACCAATTCTTTATTCATTACCTTGGTTACGGTTCATCTTATGACGAGTGGGTGGGTGAAGATGACATTCGGACTCGCGATCTGCGCTCCGCTGATGACAATGGATATGCAATAGGTGAAAAGGTCAAGTGTTGGGATGATGACCAAGAGGCGTGGTATTCTGCAACGATTGAGCAAATCCAAGGTCAGCAATACTATCTTCACTACATTGGTTATGACTCATCTTATGATGAGTGGGTTGATAATGATGAAATTTCCTAACTATTGAATTGCAACCCACAGATCCCCGACTTCTTTGAGAAGTTGGGAATCTTGTTTTTCACGAATTATTCAGGATTACTATAGTACTTTTAAAAAAATCATAATTGACATCTGGGTAATCAATTACGAATTACGTTAGCGTAGCGGTAGCGAGTCCGCGAGCGTCATTACGAATTACGAATTATCTTAACACTTGCGCTACCATATCCCCTATTGCTTGCGTGCAATGTAGGTGAGGAGTAGTACAGGTTAAACACATGGCAGAAGAAATCAATACACAGAATACCCGAAATCTAGTAGCGATCGCAGATCAATTTGTCCAACTGGGAAAGGTTACAGGCGTTAAAGGATTTGGAAGTGGTAATATAAATGACACCTTTTTGGTGACTCTAGATTCTTCAGAAGAACAGCATTTTGTCCTACAACGCATCAACACGCAGGTATTTCGTCAGCCACAACTGATTATGCAGAATATGCGTATCTTCACTGAGCATGTTCGCCAACGGTTGCAGCATACACCCCTGAATCGTCGTTGGGAAGTTCCCCGCGTACTATTGACCAAAAACACTCAAGATCATTGGAAGGATGCAGATGGCTCCTTTTGGCGGGCAATTAGTTTTATTGAAGGTTCCCAGTCCTTTGATACTATGCGCGATCGCTCCCACGCCAAAGAAATCGGTTATGCCTTGGGGATGTTTCACAATCTGATTAGCGATTTGCCACCAGAAAAACTCGCCGATACCCTTGGAGGATTCCATATTACACCGCTTTATCTCCAGCATTACGAGGAAGTTCTGGCGAAAAGTAGTGTATGTCAATCTGCTGAGGTTAATTATTGCTTGCAGTTTGTGAGCGATCGCCAAACCTTTGCACATATCCTAGAAAATGCCAAATCTGAAGGCAAACTACCTCTGCGTCTGATGCACGGTGATCCAAAAATCAATAACGTGATGTTTGACACTGCTACCGAGCAAGCCGTCAGCGTTATAGATCTGGACACCGTGAAACCCGGTCTGGTACATTACGATATTGGCGATTGTCTGCGATCGGGTTGCAATCTGGCTGGAGAAGAAACTGAGAATTGGGACAGTGTTTATTTTGAAACTGATCTGTGTCAGGGGATCTTACAAGGTTATCTCTCGGTAGCAAAGGCATTTCTGACTGAGAATGATTATGCATACATATATGATGCAATTCGTCTCATCGCCTTTGAACTAGGATTGAGATTTTTTGCTGATTATTTAGCAGGGAATATCTACTTTAAAGTTAAGCACCCGGAACATAACTTGGCAAGAGCGATCGTCCAGTTTAAGCTTACCGAAAGTATTGAATCTCAACAAAGGCAGATTTACAACATTATTAAAGATATGAAATGAACACCCAGACATTTTCTCTGCAACCTTTTCCTTCTACCAAATCCCTGCCTAATTTGAAAATTACAGGCAATATCGCCCGAAATTCTAATCAGCTTACCATCTGTTACACCCTGGGAGGTGATTTAAAAGAAATTGCGTTGGTATTTCTCGTAGATAAGCCTACTGTTCGAGTAGCCTCTGGCAGAGAAAATAGCGCCTCACCATCAAATGCACCATCGCGCAAGCATGAATTGTGGAAAGACACCTGCTTTGAGTTCTTCCTTGGCAGTAAAGATTCTCAACAGTATTGGGAATTTAACCTCTCCCCGACTGGACACTGGAATGTCTATCGTCTTGATGGCTACCGGCAAGGAATGCAAGAGGAAATAGCCTTTGAAAAGCTACCGTTTAATGTTCAGAATCAAGCGGATAATTTAACACTGACTGTAAGTGTTGATTTGGATAAAATTATCTCGGCAGAACAAGCTATTGAAATTGGCATCACTACCGTTATCAAACATAGAGATGGTGAGTTAACTTACTGGGCGTTAACTCATAGAGGCGCGGAGGCTGACTTTCATCTGCGGGATAGTTTCATTGTTGAGTTGTAGAGATTGATATTCAAAACTGAGAGGATGCGATACTTCACCCAGGAATTACCGCTGTCCAGATTCCCAAATTATCAAAGAAGTTGGGGATCTAACTTTTCACAAACTATTTAGCAATGCTAGATGCATCTTGATAGAGAATTAGTATAAGTCAGAATTCAGAAGGCAGGAGGTCGAATGCAAGAGCGTGTCGTAGACAAGGCAGGATAGCAAAAATACTACTTCAGGAGAATGACACACAAACACCAGAGCTTGATAATATCATCATGACTTCCTTAAACATCAACCTCTATCTGCTCCTAGAAAATCTCCTCTTTTTCCTAATTGCCACACTTTTTATTGTGGTTGTGAACTGGGGATGGAAAGACACCAAGCCTTATACTCTACCTTTACCATTTCCCGGTTGGTATAAAATATGGTTTGGCTCAGTCCAACTGCTAGGAGTATTGCTGCCATTAGTGGTCATGCTATTGTGGGGTGTATTGTGGGGCGATCGCAGTGTATTAACTGTGCTTGGTTGGTATTTTATCGTATTAGGGCTGCAAATCATCTCTGAAAGAGTAACGCTTAGGCAGTTGCAAAATGTAGTGTGGGTAATGGTTCCTTATATATATCTCCCTTACCGCTTCTGGCAGTTATATGAAGGTTTGACACTTTTAGATTTTACAACTGAGTTGCAGTGGGTACGATATTTATTGATTTTTGAATTGGTGTTGTGGATTGTTAACTACGTCATAGATGTGTCTCAATTGCCACGGCTGTTTCGCTGGGAAGTACGATCAAACTCTCATATTAGCTAGGGATTAATGGCAGAATTAGCCGTTTTTAGTAAAGAAGTGCGTTCGTCGCAGACGTTGGCGCAGCCATCGCCTACTTTTAACCCAACAACATATTGCACACCCTGTTGTCTCCAAGTCAAGGTAGCATCTGAGCAATTAGCGCCACAAGTAAAATCTACAAAATAGCCAGTGATGCCCTTAGCTAAGGATACAGGCTTACCAGTCAGGCGCGGTGTTTTGCGGGTTACAGCTTCAGCAGAAAGCACACCCAAACGACAAGCAGTTCCACCTGTACAGTCAGGACTGAAACCCAGTAAAATATTGTACTTCTTAGGTGTAGCAGTTTCTATAATTGCGTAAATTGGATTTTCCCCATCCGACTCAGGAATAAACTTTGGCAATAATATCTTAATTTGAGTCTTTTGCTTTAATTTCGGCAGAATAGATTTAAAAACTGGGTGTGGCTGGGTTTTACTCTGCTGTGCTATCAGTTGGGACTGGTGGTTGATAGTGGCTATGGCTGACTTGTGAAAGCTGCTAAGGCTGACTGACAAAAATACGACACATACAGCACTGATATTTCTAAAACTTAAAATCATCTTTAAAAACCTATTTGATCAAATGTACTTATTTGTAATACCCAGTTTGAGTATCAAATTAGGCATTTAACAATTCCAAAAATTATAGGCTCCACTTTTCTTGTGGTACGCTACTGGTTGGCTCTTAAGTCAAGTCTTCAACGATACGTACTAACCGCTTATTTCGCCTACTATCCCCTAAGTCCGCTTGTTGCAATTCTTCAGCGTTCCCAACACGAAACTTGGAAAAATGAGAAAGCGCGTCTTAAATTCTAAACTCAAACTCCTACTGCTAAGTTGCCTGATTGTTACTTTCATAATTGTCGCTAAACAGTTGAATATTGCCGGACTTTTACAGACATCAGTCATTTGGGTTGAGAGTCTTGGTGTCTTAGGGCCTATCGCCTACATAGTCATTTACAACTTGGCAACCTTACTATTTATACCGGGTTCCCTGCTAACGCTCAAAGGTGGTTGTCTGTTTGGAGTATTTTGGGGGTCAATATATGTACTAATTGCTGCCATAATCGGAGCAACCTTAGCTTTTATCATTGGACGTTACCTATCACGAGATTGGGTTTCTCGACAAATGGACAAACATCCTAAATTTAAAGCGATTGATTTAGCAGTTGCCAAAGAAGGATGGAAAATTGTCTTACTAACTCGTCTGTCTCCCGTCTTTCCCTTCAATTTATTAAATTATGCTTTTGGAGTGACACAGGTTTCTCTCAAAGACTATATATTAGGTTCCTTTGGCATCATTCCTGGTAGTGTGATGTATGTTTATATTGGTTCTTTAGCTGGTAATCTTGCCATGATTAACACGTCTCATCAACCAATTACTCCAGAAGCTCAAGTCTGGCAATGGATAATGCGAGTCGTTGGGTTAATTGCTACCGTTCTTGTAACTGTGTATATCACAAAAGTTGCTCAGAAAGCATTAGCTCAAAGTGTAGCAATAGAAGAAATAACAACCCATGATCAAACTAACAATCATTCAGATATTTAAAAGTATTGATGTCAGAAACTTACAGAAGTTTTGTAGGCGAAGTGTATTAATATTACTAATATTGGCGAGCGCTTTCTCATTAAATACAGACCCTGCTTTAGCACAAGAATCTGCAAATCCAAATTCTTTCAATCCCCAAGCAATTTTACGCGAAGCCTTGCAGTGGATTGATAGCCTGGGTGCAGTGGGAGCCATAGCTTTTATTGCTCTTTATATTATCGCTACCGTTGCTTTTTTTCCAGGTTCTATTCTCACCTTGGGTTCTGGTGTAATTTTTGGCGTAGTTTGGGGTTCTCTCTACGTATTTATTGGTGCAACCCTTGGCGCTACCGCTGCTTTCCTTGTGGGACGTTATTTAGCAAGAAACTGGGTTGCTGGTAAAATCGCAGATAACAAAAAATTCGCCGCCATTGACCAAGCGGTAGGTAGAGAAGGATTAAAAATTGTCCTGTTAACGCGATTGTCCCCTATATTTCCTTTCAATTTGCTGAACTACGCCTTTGGCATTACGGGAGTTTCACTTAAAGATTACTTCATCGGTTCTCTAGGCATGATTCCCGGAACCATCATGTACGTTTATATTGGTTCTCTTGCAGGTAATCTGGCCATGATTGGGACTGAAGCTCAACCTACCAATCCGACTTTACAATGGGTAATTCGCATTTTGGGTTTGATTGCGACAGTCGCCGTTACAGTTTATGTAACCCGGATTGCACGCAAAGCTTTAGAAGAGGAATTGTAGTGACAAACAGATGTGTATCCTTGCTGTGGTTTAGTGAACTGCAAATTGCTGTAAATTATTGATTGCTGAAACGTTTATACAAGAAAGCTTCAATCGTATCTGTCAATAATACTTTTGACTTTTGACTTTTGACTTTTGGCTTTTGACTTCCGTCTTGCGGTACTAGGCTGTTGACTTTGATGAAATTTGGACGTTTTTGACTCATGCTATTTTTGTGTCAGGGCAAAATCTCTCTTGTGTCATTGCGAGCTTTGCGATTGCTTCGCAAAGCTCGCAATGACTACACATAATTTACATGATTTCTTAACTCCTAAAAAGGCACAGAATCAACACCCTAGTGTGAATCCCCATCTAAATCTTCCCAGTCCCTAGTTCAATTATTAAAAGAGGTTTCGCCAATGACCAATTCAGATTTAGAGAGAGTTACAGTTCGCCCAGTGGATGAGTATAACCAAAAATTGGTGTCTTACGTCCATCCGCCAAATTGGGTTAATCCTCAACCCGCTGATGTTTACGATTTGGTAGTAATTGGTGCTGGTACAGCGGGATTAGTCGTGGCGGCGGGTGCAGCAGGTCTAGACTTAGGCTTAAAAGTGGCGTTAATTGAAAAGCATCTCATGGGTGGGGATTGCTTAAATTTTGGTTGCGTACCATCTAAAACGATTATTCGCTCTGCTCGCGTCGTTGGCGAAATCTGGAACGCCAAAAACTTGGGAGTTAATATTCCC